>NZ_CP095074.1:2957500-3257500 GCF_022919835.1 Halobacillus shinanisalinarum
GGTCGTTGAATGGTCTCAATTCATTAGTGAGTATTTGCCAAAGGAGAGACTGGAAATTACCATCGAATACTGTAGTGAAACGGAACGAACATTGAAGCTCCAAGCCCATTCGCCACATTTTCAAAAAATTTGTGAGGAGATAGTCAGATGAATGTATTAGCGATAGATACATCTAATTATGTGATGGGTGTAGCGGTAGTAAAAGAGGGCATAGTTACGGGAGAGCTTGTAACGAATATAAAGAAAAATCATTCGATACGATTAATGCCTGCGATTGATCAGCTGATGAGTGAAACGGCTACAAAGCCTGAAGATCTTGATCGGATCGCGGTTGCTCACGGCCCAGGATCCTATACTGGTGTACGAATTGGGTTAACGACAGCTAAAACGATGGCGTGGTCACTCCAGATCCCTGTCGTGGGGGTATCAAGTCTTGAAGCTGTGGCTAGGCAAGGTGAGTTGTTCAGCGGTTACGTATGCCCTTTTTTTGATGCAAGGAGAGGGCTTGTGTACACTGGATTGTATGATTCAAATATGGAAATTTTAAAGGCTGAGACAAACATCTTAATGGAATCTTGGCTGGACCAGTTAAAAGGAATGGATGAGCCAATTTTATTTTTAAGTCAGGATATAGGAGCTTTTGAAGAATCTATAAAGGATGGACTTGGAGAGAAGGCGGTTATCCCAAGTGCGGCTTACCATTATGCACGACCATCTTTAGTTGCCTTAGCCGGTGCAGCAAAACAACCGGTAGGAACTCATGAGCTTGTTCCTAACTATTTACGGATACCAGAAGCAGAAGCAAAGTGGCTTGCGCAGCAGGAGAAGAAGTAAAATGGTAACGATACGAAAGATGCTGCCGGATGATATCGATGAAGTGATGGCGGTGGAACAGGCAACATTTGCTGTTCCTTGGACGGAGGAAACTTTTCTAAATGAGGTAAATGGTGAGAACCCTTATGCTCACTATCTTATAATTGAAAAAAATGGGGCGATTTTTGGTTACTGTGGATTATGGTTAATCATTGATGAAGCACATGTGACAAATATCGCGATACATCCAGATTATCGAGGACAGAGGTATGGAGAGAAGCTATTTCGACGGTCATTTGAAGAGGCGATTGAGATGGGAGCCATTCAGTTGAGCCTAGAAGTCCGTGTGTCGAATACGGCAGCCCAGCATTTGTACCGTAAGTTTGGACTGGTTCCTGGAGGTATTCGCAAAAAATATTATACAGATAATGGTGAGGATGCATTAGTGATGTGGGTGGGATTAAAATGAGTCAAGATCAATATGTACTGGCGATTGAAACGAGTTGTGATGAAACGGCTGTAGCGATTATAAAAAATGAGCGTGAGTTAGTGGCGAATGTTGTTGCATCGCAAATTGAAAGTCATAAACGATTTGGAGGCGTTGTACCTGAAATTGCTTCAAGGCACCATATTGAACAAATTACATTGACGCTTGAAGAAGCATTGACGGAATCAGACATTGAATTGGACCGGATCGATGCGATTGCGGTAACAGAAGGACCAGGTCTGGTGGGAGCACTCCTCGTTGGGGTGAATGCGGCTAAAGCATTAGCCTTTGCCAAGCAAAAACCGCTTGTCGGTGTGCATCATATCGCCGGACATATTTATGCGAATCGATTGGAAGAAGAGTTTGAGTTCCCGTTGTTGTCGTTGGTGGTCTCAGGGGGGCACACAGAGCTCATTTTAATGAAGGAGCATGGATCCTTTGAGGTGATTGGTGAAACAAGAGATGATGCGGCAGGGGAAGCGTATGATAAAGTAGCACGGACGTTAAAGCTTCCTTATCCCGGCGGACCTCATATCGATAAATTAGCTGAGGAAGGTGAGGTCAATATAGAATTCCCCCGTGCCTGGCTTGAGGATGGCTCTTATGACTTCAGTTTTAGTGGATTGAAATCGGCAGTTATCAACAAGCTGCACAATGCGAAGCAAAAGGGTGAAATAGTAAATTCTGAAGATGTGGCGGCTAGTTTTCAAGAGAGCGTTGTTGACGTGTTATCCACAAAAGCATATCATGCAGCGAAGGAATACGAAGTGAAACAAATCATTGTGGCTGGCGGTGTAGCTGCGAATCAGGGCTTAAGATCTGCCCTTCACCAAAAGTTTGATGAAGAGGATATTGATCTGTTGATTCCACCCCTCCATTTATGTACAGATAATGCAGCAATGATTGCTGCAGCAGGCGCTGTAGCTTTTAATCAAGGTCACCGATCAGGGTATGATTTAAATGCAAATCCAGCCTTGAGCTTAGAGAGATATGGGCGGCGAAGGCAATAAATAGGTATGATAAACTTTCCTCAGATTACTCGAAGGGAAGTTTATTTTTTTCGGTTAGTTATACACAAGCGTATATTTATACAGTGGATAAGTATAGGTTCAAGGGACGATACTTTATATGAAATCGGTAACAAAAATGTGGATAACTTACCGTTTTGTTGTGGATTATGTGCATAAACCTGTTGAGAACTGATATATCAACAGAATTTAACTGGATAACATGTGGATACTATAATAGAAGTCATACGCTCTTATACATTCAATAATGGAAATAAAATCCACCTCAGGTCATCCAATTTATGGATGACCTGAGGTGGAAGTAAATGGAGGGGAGACTTATTCATGCAGGGTTTCCCATTCTTCCATGAGGGTTTCGATTTGTTGTTGATGGGTTTGGTTGCTTTCGGTTAGCTCAAGTGACTTTTCATGGTCTTGAAAGATCTCAGGGTCACAGAGTAATGCTTCGATTTCTTCAATCTTACTTTCGATGGTCTCGATTTCTTGTTCGATTTCCGTGATTCGTCGCTGACGTTTTCGCTCTTCCCGTTTATCCGCTTTATCTTGTTCAAAGCTATTCTTTACCTGTGGTTCTTCGATATTGATCTTTTGCCCTACTGCTTCGGCTTCTTCAAGCTGCTGGAGCTCTATTTCGTCTTGTTTCTTTTGAACATAGTAATCATAGTCCCCAAGGAATGTACGCGTTTCTTCTGGATGCATTTCCACGACTTGAGTAGCAATTTTGTTAATAAAATAACGGTCATGGGAAACGAACAGGATTGTTCCCGGATAGTCAATGAGTGCAGATTCAAGTACTTCCTTGCTATCAAGATCCAAATGGTTCGTTGGTTCATCAAGGATAAGAAAATTGGCTTCCTGCATCATCAATTTGGCAAGCGACAGACGCGCCTTTTCTCCACCGCTAAGAGCAGAGACGGGCTTCAGCACATCCTCTCCTGAGAAAAGGAAATTACCGAGGATCGTCCTTATATCTTTCTCGTTCTTAAGTGGATACTCATCCCAAAGTTCATACAACACTGTCTTTTTTGAATGCAGCTTTGTTTGTTCTTGATCGTAGTAGCCGATTTGGACGTTCGTTCCTAGCATGATCGTTCCACCAGTCGTCTGTAACTCACCAATGATTGTTTTTAGCAGTGTTGTCTTTCCCACACCATTTGGACCGACTAAGGCAACGGAATCGCCTCGCTGTAAATTTACAGATAAATGATTAAATAATAGCGGGGAGCCAGGTTCATACTGAAATGCAAGGTCGCTCAGTTTCAGTACATCATTTCCGCTCTTCTTCTCAACCTGGAAACTGAATTTAGCGGATTGTTGGTCCGCTTTCGGTTTGTCGAGCTTGTCCATTTTCTCAAGCTGCTTTCTACGGCTTTGTGCACGTTTACTGGTTGTGGCACGAACAATATTTTTTTGAACAAACTCTTCCATTCGTTTAATTTCAGATTGTTGTTTTTCAAAATGCTTTAATTCAAGTTCGTAATCGGCTTCTTTCTTCTTTAAATAATCACTATAGTTGCCGTTAAATTTCTTCGATCCCTGGTGAGCAATTTCGTAAACAGTTTTAACAATTTCATCTAAGAAATAGCGGTCGTGGGAAACGATGACGACGGCCCCTTCATAGCCTTGCAGATAACCTTCTAACCAAGAAAGTGTCTCGATATCCAGGTGGTTGGTCGGTTCGTCAAGAATGAGAATATCAGGCTTTGTCAAAAGCAGTTTACCGAGGGCAAGCCGCGTTTTTTGTCCACCACTTAATGAAGTAATGGGTGTACTCCAATCGAAGTCGTGGAAGTTCAGGCCATTGAGCACAGCTTTAATCTCCGCTTCATATTGATAGCCGCCAGATCGCTTGAAGTAGTCCTGTTTTTCATCATAACTTGATAGCAGCCTCTGATAAGCTGTCTGGTCTTCCATACGTGCCGGATCGGCCATGTCTGCTTCCATTTTACGCAATTCACTCTCCAAGCGTTTCAGCTCAGCAAACACACCTTCCATCTCGTTCCATATAGATTTCTCGGAATCTAGTCCGGTATTCTGTGCTAAATATTCCATAGTGACATCTTTGGGTTTAAAAATATCACCAGAATCATGGCTCATTTCACCAGCCATCATTTTCAGGAGGGTACTTTTGCCCGCTCCATTTCGCCCAACGATGGCAATTCGATCGTGCATTTGTACTTCTAGTTTAATATTCGATAAAATTAACTCAGCCCCAAAACGCTTTGTTAATTGATTCAGTTGCATGAGAATCATTTCGTTTCACCTCAATGCCATAAGTGTATCTTATATAGGTTAACAGTAGCAAGGCGAGAGTCCCCTACTTGTAACGACTTCCAGTTGATTTTTTGATAGAATAGGAGTACTGTTTCATTAACTGACTGGGCAAAAGGAGCATGTTACATGTCTGAGTTTACTCATTATAATGACCAAGGACGCGCGAAGATGGTCGATATATCTGAAAAAGGCGATACCGTACGTACGGCTGTTGCTAAAACAAGTGTTGAAGTGAATGAGTCGATTTATCATAAAATAACGAATCAAACGATAGCTAAGGGTGATGTGTTAGCTGTCGCACAAGTAGCTGGAATTATGGCAGCTAAAAAAACGTCTGAATGGATTCCTATGTGTCATCCGCTTTCATTAAAAGGGATCGATGTGAACTTTGATTGGCACGTAGAAGATACGTATCAGCTGCTTATCGAAGTTCAAGTGAAAACAAAGGGAAGCACGGGGGTAGAAATGGAAGCGTTAACCGCCGCTTCTGCAACTGCGCTAACCGTGTATGACATGTGTAAAGCAGTAGACAAGGGTATGGTCATCGGTCCGACCTATCTTGACGAGAAAACAGGCGGAAAGAGTGGAGATTACCACAGAGAAGATTGAGGAGGTGGAGAAATGGATGCAGAACATACGAAGATTCCACAAGCAACAGCCAAGCGATTGCCGCTATACTATCGCTTTTTGAATAATTTACATAGCCAGGGGAAGCTCCGAGTTTCTTCAAGGGAACTGAGTGAAGCTGTGAAAGTAGATTCAGCTACGATCCGCCGCGATTTTTCCTATTTCGGAGCCCTTGGGAAAAAAGGCTATGGCTATAATGTAGAATACTTACTTTCCTTCTTTAGAAAGACGCTGGATCAGGATGAAACAACCAAGGTTGCGTTGATTGGTGTTGGAAATCTTGGTACGGCCTTTTTAAACTATAATTTCACAAAAAATAATAATACAAAAATAGAAGTAGCATTTGATGCCAGTAGCGATAGGATAGGGGAAGAAGTAGGAGGTGTGCCGGTTCAGCACATCGATGATTTAGAGAAGCGTATGGACGGAATTGGGGTAGCGATTTTAACCGTTCCTGCTACAGCGGCTCAAGGAATTGCAGATAGGCTGGTAGCGGCAGGGATATCTGGTGTATTAAACTTCACACCTGCCAGAATTACTGTGCCTTCCAATGTCCGGGTGCACCACATTGATCTAGCCATTGAGTTACAAGCACTTGTCTATTTTTTAAAGCATTACCCTTTAAATGAAGAAGACTAAAGAGACCGTTTGGGCACGGTCTCTTTTTGCTTTATGACTTATTTATTAGGGCTTTAACTCCTATATAAAGCAATGCTAAAGCGAAAACAATGATCGCTATTCCACCTATTATAGAAAAAAAGCTAGCGACCTCTGCGGTAATAACGGCTGAAGTTGGAATATTGGCTAAGGCAAAACCAGCGAGAATACAAGCTAAATAAAGTGTAGCTAAGTGATACATAATTGCCCCTCCTTCATTGATACTGTATGAAGATATTTATTTTAAGTGATTGCTTATCTAAAGATGAGAAGCATTACCCACTTTGTCTTCCACTTTATTGGTTAAGCGGAGTGCTGTAGGGGTATAGTGATAAATAGTTCGGATGTCGAAATAGTAGGGAGGGGTATGATGAGGAAGCTGCCGCACAAGTGGTTAGTTGTAGTATCCGTACTATTTGGAACCTTTACTGTCATTTTAAATAACAGTATGCTTAATCCTACGTTGCCAAGGTTTATTGATATTTTCAGTTCTAATGCCGTGGCTGTAGGTTGGATATTGACCATTTTTATGGTTTCCATGGGAATGACTATGCCGCTAACCGGCTATTTTGGAGATCGTTTTGGTAAAAAGAAAGTGTACATGGTAGGGTTATGTATCTTTATCATAGGCTCTTTATGCGGAGTATTCTCACAAACGCTTGGAATGATTATTTTTTCTCGGGCGATTCAGGGAATGGCCGGCGGTTTAATGATGCCCATTGCTATGGCGCTCATCTTCAATTCCTTTCCGCGTAATGAGCGAGGACTAGCTGTAGGGGTGTATGGAGTAGCCGCGATGGTCGCACCAGCTATCGGACCAACAGTGGGAGGCTTCATTATCCAGTTTTTAGACTGGCCCTGGTTGTTCGCTTTTAATATTCCTTTTGGTTTAATTGGACTTATTTTATCTTCCAAATTTCTTGAACGTACGGAAACAGATCCAACGAAGCGGTTTGATTATATCGGGTTTTTGATCATTACACTGGGAATAGGGTCTATTTTATATGCACTAGGCAGAGGGCGCAGTGTCGATACGTTAGTTGACCCGTTGAATATTGTTCTAGTAACAGGTGGATTGGCAGCCCTTGTTCTATTTGTATTCTATGAGAACCGGCAAGAGGATCCTTTACTTAATCTAACTGTCTTTAAGGTGCCAACATACACAGTGTCAATCTTAGTCACTTCGTCTGCTTCCATTGGATTGTTTTCAGGGATCTTCTTACTTCCCTTACTTATCCAGAATGTGTACGGATTGTCTGAAGTGATGACAGGATTGCTGTTCCTTCCAGCAGCAGTGGCTAGTGGGGTATTTATGTCGATCGGGGGACGTCTTCTTGATAAAAAGGGGCCGAAGTATGTTGTGCCGCCTGGACTTGCCATCATGGCAGCGGCCACCATTGGCCTCGGCATGCTGCAGTTATCTACACCATATTGGTTGATTCTAGCGCTTAATACCATTCGCGGCTTAGGTATGGGGATGGGGAATATGCCTGCCACGACTTCAGGGATGAATGCAATTCCTGAATCACTCGTCGCCCAAGGGTCCGCCATGAATAACATTATTAGACAAATTTCATCTTCTCTTGGTATTGTGTTTTTTTCGATTTATTATGAAGTGAGGCGGGCGCAAATTGCAACGGCCCCTGATATAGATATGCAAGCTGCTACATTACAAACATTGAATGAAGCGTTCCTAGTATCGGCAGGTGTGCTGATTCTTGCGATTCCGTTTTCATTTATCTTAAAAGGAGTTCAGGAAGATAAGCAGTTTAAACGTGCATGAAAGACAGCAAAGCAAGAAGTAACGCTGTGAGCATAAGAAAGTGCCCACAGCGTTACTTCTGTATATCTAATTTATCTTTTTTTCGCCATTCCGGTCTCGTAAAATAAATTCCCGCTTGAGATCTTCTGATAAGTTATTTTTTGTTGTTAGCATGTTTTATTTTAATATAAGCAATAACTAGGCGGACGGTTACAGCGAAGTTAAAAGTGGCAATGAGTACAGGAAGCAAAGTCCTTATATTCCATACGGTTTCCTCCGCAGAGTAGGCAGCAATTAAAGTAAATGCTGCCCCCATTGCGAAGTAAAGAAAGGCCATAAACAAAGGAGAAATCTTCATACTACATAAGGCCTCCAATAAAAATGGTCTGCAATTGTTCCTGCATTCGGCGAATTTCTTCTTCTGAAACGAAAAACTGTGTGATAACGACAAATGAATTCATCGCCATATGGGCAATGATCGGCGTAATAATACTCTTTGTCTTCACATAAAGGAAGGCGAAAACAACTCCCATAGCGAAGTAGACGAGCATATGTTTAAAGTCGAAATGAAACGCACCAAATATGAATGCAGACAGAAGGACAGCGACGAAAAAGTTGGATCTCTTGTAAATCGAACCAAAAATAATTTTACGGAAAATGATTTCCTCGGTGATTGGTGCAAATACGACAGGCAATAAGATGAATAATGGGGATTGTCTTGCAATTTCCATCAAGCTCATCGTATTCTCAGAGCCAGCTGGTACACCGAACACCTCTGTTTCAATAAGAGCGGCTAGCCCTTGAGCGAATAGGGCAAGAAATACACCTAAAATTGACCAAAGAACGATCTTTCCGGGTCCTGACCTGTCGTCCCGCATTTTGGCTTGTTTCATATCTTTTCTTAACAATCTTAGAATGATAATGGTAGCGATGGTAAAGCTGATAACTGACCATACAGCAATTGCATCAGATTCATTTAAGCCAAGGGCTAACATAAGTGGCAGTCCAACTAGCGTGGACAGCTGTGCAGCCACATACGTAAGAATAATAAACCAATATCGTTTAGGCATCTAAACACGACTCCTTTTTTCTAAAAAAAGTAACATTACATACCTTATGTATTTTATCATAGTTTAAAAACCACAAGTAAGGATAAGGATTGAGACGCTCCGAAGTTTGCAGAAAAAAAGATATGAAAAATCTAATCATTCTACTTGAAAAACGATAATGAATTGATTATGATAAGAATTGTGTTAGCACTCGACACTTCAGAGTGCTAATAACCGACACAAATCGAGAAATGAACCTTATTAAGGAGGGTGTCCTAATTGTTAAAGCCACTAGGTGATCGTATTGTAATTGAATTAGTAGAAGAAGAACAAACTACTGCAAGCGGAATCGTACTTCCCGACTCTGCGAAAGAAAAGCCTCAAGAAGGTAAAATCGTAGCAGTTGGTGCAGGACGAGTAACTGAAAACGGTGAGAAGATTGCACTTGAAGTTTCACAAGGTGATCATGTCATCTATTCTAAGTTTGCAGGTACTGAAGTAAAATATGAAGGCAATGAATACTTAATCATTCGCGAAAGTGATATTTTAGCAGTCGTTCAGTAATATCTACAATGGGTTATGACCATAGAGGATATCGATACGAAATTTGATAAGGAGGGCATTTTATTATGGCTAAAGAGATTAAATTTAGTGAAGACGCACGTCGCGCAATGCTTCGTGGTGTAGATACATTGGCAGATGCCGTTAAAGTAACATTAGGACCAAAAGGACGTAACGTCGTACTTGATAAAAAATTCGGATCTCCACTGATTACAAATGATGGGGTAACCATTGCAAAAGAAATCGAATTAGAAGATCACTTCGAAAATATGGGGCACAGCTTGTATCTGAAGTTGCTTCTAAAACAAATGACGTAGCAGGTGACGGTACAACAACTGCGACAGTACTTGCTCAAGCTATGATTCGTGAAGGTTTGAAAAACGTAACGTCTGGCGCGAACCCTGTTGGTATCCGTCGCGGAATCGAACAAGCGGTAGAAGTTGCCACTGAAGAGCTTCGTAAAATTACTAAACCAATCGAAGGCCGTGAGTCTATTGCACAGGTAGCTTCCATTTCCTCTTCAGATAATGAAGTGGGGCAGCTAATAGCTGAAGCTATGGAGCGTGTTGGAAACGACGGTGTTATCACGATCGAAGAATCAAAAGGATTCAATACAGAGCTAGAAGTAGTAGAAGGGATGCAATTTGATCGCGGATACGCTTCTCCATATATGGTTACAGACCAAGATAAGATGGAAGCCGTTCTTGAAGATCCTTACATTCTAATTACAGACAAGAAGATTAATAACATTCAGGAAGTCCTTCCTGTACTTGAGCAGGTTGTTCAACAATCCAAGCCGCTTCTACTAATCTCTGAAGACGTAGAAGGCGAAGCACTTGCAACACTTGTTGTTAACAAACTTCGCGGCACATTTAACGCAGTAGCCGTTAAAGCACCAGGCTTTGGCGATCGTCGTAAAGCCATGCTTGAAGACATCGCAACACTAACTGGCGGCCAAGTGATCACCGAAGATCTTGGATTAGATCTGAAAAACACTACAATCGATCAGCTTGGACGTGCATCCAAAGCAGTGATCACAAAAGAAAATACAACAATCGTTGAAGGGAACGGTAACCCAGAGCAAATCGCTTCCCGCGTTGCTCAAGTCCGTGCCCAAGCTGAAGAATCCACTTCAGAATTCGATAAGGAGAAATTGCAAGAACGCCTTGCTAAACTTGCTGGCGGAGTAGCTGTCATCAAAGTTGGTGCAGCCACAGAAACAGAATTGAAAGAGCGTAAACTACGCATTGAAGATGCATTGAACTCTACTCGCGCAGCAGTAGAAGAAGGCATCGTTGCAGGTGGCGGTACAGCCCTAATAAACATTATCAAATCTGTTGAAGGACTAGGTCTAGTTGATGACGAAGGAACAGGTGCAAGCATTGTTCTACGTGCATTAGAAGAACCAGTTCGTCAAATCGTTCACAATGCAGGGCTTGAAGGCTCCATTATTGTTGAGCGTCTGAAAGGTGAAGCAGTAGGTACTGGCTTTAATGCAGCTACTGGTGAATGGGTAGACATGATCGATAGCGGAATTGTTGACCCAACAAAAGTAACTCGTTCTGCCTTGCAAAACGCAGCATCTGTTGCGGCTATGTTCTTGACTACTGAAGCAGTCGTTGCTGACCACCCTGAGGAAGACAACGGCGGTGGCGGCGGTATGCCTGACATGGGCGGAATGGGTGGAATGGGCGGCATGATGTGATAGCGCTCATGACAAGGGTTTTGTAGCATAGAATAAAATGACAGGGTTTTAAAATTAAGAAGCCCTTCAAAATTTTTCTGACTTTTGAAGGGCTTCTTTTCATCTGCAGGAGATTCTTAGATTTTTATAACGAACAGTAGCGATTGAAGATCCGCCTTATACTTACTCTTTGTTGATAATCCAACCTATTACCCGTGGATCAATATGGGTGAACCCTGATGATATTATAGCACTACAAAAAAAGCATCGTAATCGAATGCTCTTTTTAATTCCTTATTCAAAACCCTGCTCCGCCTTCCTATGCTACACGATTGATGACTTTTTTATCTTTTAAATATAAGAATCACAATAAATACCTCAAAAGATTTTCTCAAGGGAAAAAGCTTTAACGTTATAAAATATTCTAGAGATATCTTTGAGAAATTATTGAAGAGTAATAGCTCGGAAAGTGAGGTCATTAAACGTGAGGAGAAAGAGGATGTCCTGCAAAAAGCCCTTTTTCTACCACCTAAATACAGGGAAGTTATTATAAGGCATCTTCCAACGCCCGTAAGCTGTTCACTTCATTCAAATGAGCGTAAATCATCAAAGAAGATAGGATTCAAACGAACATTTTTTCATATATCGATCCATTTCTTGAATGGGAGCAGCTAAATATTTATATTTATGGCGTTTACGTATTTACCAAATGACGTTTTTGCGGTATTCTTGTCCATACGGTTGTCCTTTATTTTGGATTTGGACAGGAACCCCCTGCGCCAACCATTATAAAGGATTTTTTATGGAAAAGGATAAATTCTAAACATTCAAATATTATTTATGCAACACTTGTGTGTGAAATTATAAATTTATTTTGAAACTTCCCCAATGTTACTTAATCGATAGGTATTACTAAGAATCTAAAATCAGTCTTGAAGTATATCCACCTTAAGAAAATTTTCGACTGTGAACGCGGAGACTCCCAGAGCTGTGGCATGCTTGTGTAATTCTGAAAAGCAGACATTCACGTCATCTTTTTGAAACCATAAGGCGTTATTTTGAGTCTTTTCAAGCAATGGTTCTTTAATCCATTGTTTGGCGGCAACCAGCCGATTTCCTATAATTACTTTTTCAGGGTTGAATGTATTGATAATGTTCGTGATCCCGATTCCTAAATAGGCTCCGATTGTCTGAAAAGATTTTATCATGTCTACGTTTCCTCCATTTGTTAAACGAATCATCTTTTCGAGGGTGTCTTGTTCTCTTGTATATCCCATCTTGTGGGCATAATTAATCAACGCTTTTTCAGAGGCATACAATTCCCAGCAACCTTTATTCCCACATTGACACTTTGCACCATTTACTTCGATAGTCATATGCCCCAACTCACCAGAAAAACCATTACTACCTCGGTACAACTTACCATTCAGTACTAAACCAACACCGATTCCGACGCCTACACTAACGTAGACGATATCTTTTCCCTCCTTGCCTACACCGAACTTTTTCTCTCCATAAGCACCTGCATTGGCTTCGTTTTCAATAATGACAGGACAATTGTATTTCTCATTAATTAATTGTTTAAGGTTTACATTTTGCCAGCCGAGATTAGGGGAAAGTAGAATTTTCCCATCGTTATTGACTGCTCCAGGAACACCGATACCGATTCCTACTATTTCATAAGGACTTTGTGGAGAGGCAGTAATAAGAAAATCAACAATTTCAAATAACTTTTCATTAATATTTTCATAAGAAAGCTGATGGAAGGTAGTTGATGTTTCTTCGCACACATTTCCTTCTAAGTCTGTAAGTATTCCCAAAATATAATTGACCCCAATATCAATACCTATACAGTACCCTGCATGTCGATTAAACAGCAGCATGACAGGTCTCCTTCCTCCACTTGATTCCCCAGGTCCTTTTTCATAAATTAAATCTTCCTTTAAAAGTTCAGTAACTTGAGAGGATACTGTACCTTTATTTAATCCTGTTTTTTTTGCGATTTCGGCTCTAGAGATAGGAGCATGTGTCATGATTGACTTTAACACTAGTGATTTATTTCCATTTCTAATCGTGTTCTGATTCCACGTTTTTAATTTATTCATAGTTATCCATCCTATTCATAGGGTTTTTTTACATCATATCACGGATTACTTAGTTTATCCTGTAGACAAACTAAGTAAGCTTTGATAACATTTGATTTAGTGAATAGAAATCAAAGAATATTCATAACTATCTGAAATTTAGGGAGGGATGATGACAGAGAGAGCGTTTATAATTTGGTGTGATGTCAGTTAGGGTTACTTGTTTAAATTCAAGTCTTAAAAGGGGTGTGGAATTTGAAAGAAAGGAAAATACTTCTACTATTTATTAGTCTGTTAGTAACTCTTTTCATAGTAGGGTGCAGTGGTGATTCGATGTCTTCTAAGGATAGTGGAGGAGGGAAGGAAAATAGTGAAGGTAAAGAAGAAATTCTTTTATGGCACTATTACACTGGGTCTGAAGAAATATTGGTTGATTTACAGGAAAAGTTTAATGAATCCCAAGATGACATAGAATTAAATTTGGAATATATACCTTTCAGTGATATGAAAAAGCAACTAGCCATAGGATCGGCTGGAGATACGTTACCAGACTTGATCATCTCTGATACGGTTGACAATGCTTCCCTGGCTTCGATGGGAGTGTTGGAAGATATTACAGATAGAATCGACGAGTGGGGCCAAACCGATAAATTTCTTAAAGGCCCAATGGATTCAACGGTCTTTAAGGGTAGAAATTATGGTCTGCCAATTACAAGTAATGCTTTAGGTTTATTTTATAATAAAGCAAAGCTTGAAGAAGCGGGTATTTCCGAACCTCCTTCTAATTGGAATGAATTAAAGGAATCAGCAAATAAACTGACTACAGAAAGTCAAAAAGGTATTGGTATTTCAGCAGTGAAATCGGAAGAATCAACTTTCCAATTTTACCCATTTTTGTACTCTGCTGGTGGTAATTATAAGGAATTAGGTGATGAAAAAGCTATCGATGCTTTACGTTTAATAGATGATTTGATGGAGAAAGGTTTCATGAGCCAAGATGTATTAAACTCCACTCAAGACGATTTAACTCGAAAATTCAGTGCTGGAGAAATCGGTATGATGGTGAATGGTCCTTGGATCATTGACCGATTGAAAGAGGAAAGTCCAGATTTGGATTTCGGAATCACTCCTATTCCTAAAAATGAGCGATTCTCTTCTGTCCTTGGTGGGGATAATATGGCATTGATTAAGGATGGAAACGTTGACGCAGCCTGGAAATTCATGACTTGGTTACTCGAACCTGAGCAATTGGAAGAATTTGCAGTTGGCACTGGTTACTTCCCACCTCGTAAGGATGTATTGAATCAATCTGATTATTGGAAAAATGATGAACACTTAAGCGAATTCATCCCAATCATGGAAACGGCTGAAGCTCGAGGACCTTCCCCAGAATGGCCTGAAATTTCTGAAGCGATCCAAAATGCTATCCAGGAAGCACTTACAGATACGAAGACTCCAAAGGAAGCACTTGAGGATGCATCAACTAAGGTACAAGAAATAACTCAAGAATAAATGTGAAATTAGGTATTCTAAGAGGTTTGACAACACGAAGTAGGAGGATAATTATGGATAGTGTTTTTAGGGTAGATCAAAATCGGTTAATACGTGAATATGATAGTGAAACAATATGGTTGGAACCATGGGGTATCAACAGTTTAAGGGTTCGCTCTACCTTTAAGGAAGTTATGTTGAATGAGGACTGGGCATTGCTTGGACCAGATAGAACTTCACCAGATATTGTTATTAAGGATAATAAAGCATCCATCCAAAACGGTAAGATTCGAGCAGAGATAACAGCAGCAGGGAAAATAACTTTTTTAAACCAAAAAAACGATGTTTTATTAGAGGAATATGTTAGAAACAGAAAGAATATCGACGAATTTTGTAGTGCTTTGAAAATTGATGCTCGGGAGTTCAAGCCGCACCTCGGTGGGGATTATCAATTAAGCCAGAGATTCGAGTCTGATCCTAAAGAGAAGATTTTTGGTATGGGTCAATATCAACAGCCCTATATGGATGTTAAAAATTGCACCTTAGAGTTAGCTCAAAGGAACTCACAAGCTAGTATACCCTTTGCGCTCTCGAGTTTAGGATACGGGTTCTTGTGGAATAATCCTGCTATTGGAAAAGTAACCTTCGGAAAGAATATGACAGAGTGGTCGGTTTATTCCACGCAGCAATTGGATTATTGGATTACTGCAGGCGATACACCGGCAGAAATCGAAGAAGCCTATGCAACAGCAACTGGAAAAGTACCGAATATGCCTGATTATGGATTAGGGTTTTGGCAATGTAAATTACGCTATCAGACACAGGAAGAACTATTGGAAGTAGCGCGGGAATATAAGCAGAGAGAACTACCGATATCCGTCATAGTTATTGATTATTTTCACTGGCCTACACAGGGGGACTGGCGTTTTGATCCAGAATACTGGCCGGATCCAGAAGCTATGGCCAATGAACTGAACGACATGGGCATAGAACTGATGGTTTCAATATGGCCGACTGTTGATAAACAAAGTGAAAATTTTCAGGAAATGTTGCAAAAAGGATATCTTACACGCACTGATAGAGGTATTAGAACTACCCATGATTTTTTAGGTCAAACCCTTTATTTTGATGCAACGAATCCATCTGCTAGAGATTATGTATGGCAAAAAGCCAAGAAAAACTATTATGATAAGGGCATCAAAACTTTCTGGTTAGATGAAGCCGAACCTGAGTATAATGTATATGATTTCGATAACTTCAGATATCATAAAGGACCGAATTTACAAGTGGGCAATATTTATCCAACTATGTTCGCGAAAGCATTTTATGATGGTATGAAAGAAGAAGGCCAAGAAGATGTGGTTAATTTGGTAAGGTGCGGGTGGGCTGGCAGTCAACGGTATGGTTCTCTTATCTGGTCTGGTGATATTGATTCTAGCTTTGCTGCTATGAGAGACCAATTTGCTATCGGATTGAATATGGGACTATCAGGTATTCCGTGGTGGACGACTGATATTGGCGGATTCCATGGAGGTAATCCAGAGGACCTGGATTTCAGGGAGTGTATCATCCGCTGGTTCCAATATGGAGCATTTTGTCCGGTTTTCCGTTTGCACGGTGACCGTGAGCCGCACTCAGAACCCTTGGGCGATAGCGGTGGTGGTCTGTGTCCTAGTGGAGCTAATAATGAAGTTTGGAGTTATGGTGAAGAAGCCTACGCAATCTTTAAGAAATATATGCAGATGCGGGAACGACTCAAACCATATATAGCAAATTTAATGAAGGAAGCACATGAGAAAGGAACACCACCAATGCGTCCTTTGTTTTATGACTTTCCTGAAGATCAGTTAGCCTGGGAAACTGATGATGCTTATATGTTCGGTCCAGATATTTTAGTGGCGCCAGTATTATATGAAGGGCAAAGAACAAGAACTTTATACCTTCCTAAAGGTGCAACATGGAAAAATACACTAACTGGCCGAATTTATCAGGGAGGAGTAAATATAGAATGTGAGGCCCCCTTGGATTCCATTCCACTATTCATAAAAGATGGAGCTGCTATACCTCTTTAATGTTATGATAGGCAATGTAAAAAATCGCCCCGCATAAGGGAGCGATTTTTTCGTTATACGTTACACGATGATCTATTAGTATTCTACAGATACTCGTTGTGCAGACAAAAATTTTGAAATAGCAAAAGAAGATGAACCAAGTGCGCATGAATAATTTTTCAATCCGGAAAATTTAATGCTTGAGTCTTGTCTATGGAAGACAGATAATCTATCTTCGAGAACTCTATTAATTGGGTTTATAATCCAATTTTCGAGTTCCGAAAAACGATTGCCGATGATTACCATTTCCGGATTGAATGTGTTGATGATATTTGTAATTCCAATTCCTAAATTATCGCCGATCCTATACAATAAGTCGAGGATTTCTTGATTACCGTTTCGAGCTTCATTAATAATATGTTCAATGTTTATCTCGTGATTACTTTCGCTTTTTATCAGTTTATTGGCTTCTTCTAGAAGTACACTTTCAGAAGCATATAGCTCCCAGCAGCCCCTATTCCCGCATGGGCATTTATTCCCGTGTCCATCTATTGTTACATGTCCCCACTCCCCTGAAATCCCAGAGGATCCTTTGAACAATTTATTGTTGATAATGATTCCGGTACCTATCCCGATGCCTACACTTATGTAAACCAAGTTCTCAACATCTTTACCGACACCGTAAAGTCTTTCGCCGTGGGCGCCAGCATTTGCTTCATTCTCGATAGTTACTGGAATTTTGAATGTGTCTTCGACTACTTTTCGAAGATCTACCTGATTCCATTTTAAGTTAGGGGCAAAAAGGATTTTTCCATTGCTATCCACGATTCCAGGTATTCCGATTCCTATCCCGATAATCCCATAAGGACTAGGCGGTGTTAAATTTATTAAAGAAGTGATCACATGATTCAACTGATGGATGACTGAACTTACTTCAATGTTATCGATCGGTTGAGTTACTTCATTAATATGATTCCCTCTTAAATCCGTAAGAACACCCCTAATATAGTTGACTCCAAGGTCAATTCCGATTGAATGACCAGCATGATTATTGAAGTAAAGCATCACGGGTTTTCTTCCTCCACTCGATTGTCCAGGACCTATTTCATAAACTAGTTTGTTTTCCAGTAATTCATTCACCATTGTTGATACAGTTGCTTTGTTAAGACCTTCTTCCTTTGAAATTTGGGCCCGTGATATAGGCCCTTTATGTTCAATGGCATTCAAAACAACTGACTTATTGATCTTTTTTACTAAATTTTGATCCCCAGTCTGAAATGTTTTCATTTAAAATCCCCTTAAATTGTTTATTGGTTAAATATAGTTATAATTATAACATACATACGTAATGATATAGGTGGTTTTTTATTCATATAAATAAGGGTTTGACATCGCTTACATGAAAGGATATACTTAGTTTAAATATTAAACTAATTGAAAATTACTAATCTTTAAGCACTTAGAGTGTAGATGGGAGGTATAGGGTGAAGTTTCGTGTTTACGGCTTAAAAATAAAAAAGGAGTGTACATAGAATGAAAAAACTAACGGGTTTGACATTTATTATCCTTATGATGGCTTTAGTTGCTTGTAACGGTGAATCAGTCACAGATGAATCTTCAAGTGGGGATGGAAATGGAAGTGGGTCTAAAGGAAATGAGTTGAGTATTTGGTTCCATTTCACTGGTAAAAAACAAGAATCTTTTTTAGAGATTGTAGATGAGTATAACCAGTCACAAGACAAATATCATTTGAAAGCGGAATATGTTCCATTCCCTGATGTTAAGAAACAATTATCCATAGGTTTAGCTGGAGGGACATTACCAGACATGACAACGATGGATGTTGTTGATAATGCATCTTTTGCCGCAAAAGGTGTATTGGCGGATATTACTTCTAGAGTCGAAGAATGGGGAGAAGCAAGCAATTTTTATGACGGGCCCCTTCAAGCAGCCATGTATAAAGGGAAGTATTATGGACTCCCTGTAGGTAGTAATGCATTAGGGTTATTTTATAATGAAGATTTATTGGCAGAGGCAGGTATTGTAGAACCACCGAGTACATGGGATGAACTTAAAGAAGATGCTAAGAAACTCAAAACAGATAACGTCACACCATTTGCGATTTCAGCAGTAAAATCAGAAGAAGGGACATTCCAATATTATCCTTTCCTTCGTTCTTCAGGGGCTGACTTCACTGACCTGGGTTCTGAGGCGGCTAAAGGTTCTATGGAGTTTCTGAAAAGTTTGATCGATGAGGGGTATATGGGTAGCTATGTAGTGAATGCAACTCAGGATGATATAGCAAGACAATTTGCGTCAGGGAAAATAGCAATGATGGTTAATGGTCCATGGAATATCGAGAGATTAAAACAGGATAATCCAGATTTAAATTTCTCTATCTCACAAATTCCAAAGGATGAGGAGTTTGCGTCTGTACTCGGTGGAGAGAATATCGCGATTATTAAAGGCAAAAATGAAGAGGGTGCTTTTGACTTCCTGACTTGGTTCTTGGAACCAGAAAGGCACGAAACCTTTACTGCTGAAACAGGAGCCTTTCCTTCCAGAAAAGATGTTCTGGAAAATTCAGATAAGTGGAAAGAGGACAAATATCTGAGTGGTTTTGTACCTATCATGAATGGAGCTGTTCCAAGAGGACCATCACCTGAATGGCCTTCAATTTCTGAAGCCATCCAAGTTGCAATTCAAGAGTCTCTGACGGGTGCAAAACCTGTGGGTGAAGCATTGGATGATGCTGCAAAAAAAGTGGAAGATATTCAGAATAACTAAAACTAAAGTCCCCGGATGATAAGAGGCTTTAATTTCTAGAATATGAAAGGACAGGAGACTCCATTATGCTAAAAAAGCTCACAAATAGATGGGAAGGGTACCTATTTGTCCTACCGGCCGTAATTTTCATGTTAGCTCTTATAGGTTACCCCTTAATTTATAACATTATATTAAGTTTTCAAAATGTAGATCTTGCTAATTTAGCTTCAGGTAATAAAAGCTTTGTCGGATTGGAAAATTATAAGGAATTATTAAGCCAAGGTGTGTTTGGAACATCTGTTATCAATACAATCGTATATACTGTCGGTAGTGTCGTATTTCAAATAGCGATTGGTTTTTTCTTAGCTGTGTTTTTCAGTATGAAGTTCCGTTTTGCCCCTTTTTTAAGGGGGATTATGATGATCAGTTGGTTAATTCCACTTACTATCACTGCTCTGTTGTTTAAATTCATGATGGGAGCTAATGAAGGGATTTTTAATCAATTTCTTATGACGTGGGGGATTATTGAGGATCCTATTGCATGGTTATCCAGTCCAAAGATAGCATTATGGAGCATCATTATCGCTAATATTTGGGTGGGTATCCCCTTCAATATGTTATTACTGTCTACTGGATTAAGTAGTTTACCAGAGGATGTCTACGAGAGTGCTAGCTTGGATGGAGCAAACTGGTTCCATAAGTTGATTCATATTACGATTCCTCTCTTAAAACCTGTTCTATTAGTCGTTATGATGCTCGGGTTTATATATACATTCAAAGTATTTGACCTGGTATTTGTAATGACAGGTGGAGGGCCTATAAACTCTACTGAGGTTTTATCGACATTAGCTTATCGTTACTCATTCAATGAATTTCAATTCAGTCTTGGAGCTGCTGCCGCAAATGTGTTGTTCTTGATACTATTTGTAGTGAGCTTAATCTATCTAAGCATGATTAGGAAAGACGAGGTGAATTGATTGTGAGTAAAAAAAGAGAATGGACATTAAATATTATTGGGACCTTCATTGTTCTACTATTTCTATTTCCGGTTTACTGGATGATCATCACCGCATTTAAAACCCAGTCTGAAATTTTTCAATCACCACCTACTTTGTGGCCGAAAGATTTCCGAATTCAGAGTTTCATACAGATATTCCAAGATAACGTTTGGCAATATTTCCTTAATAGTTTAGCGATTTCTGGTTTAGCTACTATACTTGTATTGATTTTAGCGGTTCCCTCGGCTTATGGATTGGCTCGATTCAATGTAAGAGGCAAGAAAATGATGATCCTGTTGTTTTTAGTTACACAAATGCTTCCTGCGACTGTTGTGTTGACTCCGCTATTCATCGTTTTTGACCAATTCAGTCTATTGAATAGCTATTGGGGGCCTGTCCTGTCTTGTGCAACGTTGGGTGTACCGTTTTCTGTGCTGATTTTACGTACTTTTTTTATCGGAATACCTAGAGAGTTGGAGGAGGCGGCTAAGATTGATGGGTGTGGACGTTTTAAAGCATTCATTCAGGTGATCATACCTGTATCCCTACCTAGTATTGTGGTTTGCGGGGCGATATCATTTTTCTTCTCATGGGGAGATTTAATATTTAGTATGACTTTTAATAGAAATCAAGATTTATGGCCACTTACAGCTGGAATCTACAATGCGATCGGTCGTTATGGAATTGAGTGGAATACCTTGATGGCTTTTGCGACAATTTCTGTTTTACCAGTGATCATTATCTTCATACTCCTTCAAAAGCACCTAGTGAAAGGGCTAGTAAGTGGTTCAGTTAAATAAGCTTTAAAATTTAATGGGTAGTTTAAATCAATTATGTAAGGTTGTGAGGAAATGAAATTTACAAACGGTTTTTGGTTGAATAGGGAAGGTTATGATATCCATCACCCTAAAAGTGTGCGTGATGTAAAGGTCTCAGATAATGATGTCACCCTTTATGCTCCTTGTAAAGAAATAGAACACAGAGGAGACACACTAAATATACCTTTAATCACTATTCGGCTGTCTTCACCTGAAAAGGATACAATCAGGGTTCAGGCCTATCACCATAAAGGTACATCAGGTAGGAAACCTGATTTTCAAGTAGAAGATCTTTCCCCTGATGTTGAAATATTAAACAATGATAAAGAAGTGGTCATGAAAAGCGGTCAACTTCGTGTGAAAATTTTAAAGGAACAATTCGAAATGAGATTTTATGATGGTGATAAAGAGCTCACTCACAGTAATCAGAAGGGTTTAGCCTGGATTAAAGGACCACAAAATGAATCTTATATGCGTAGCCAATTGAACCTCGGAGTAGGTGAAAACTTGTACGGATTAGGAGAAAGATTTACTCCTTTTATTAAAAATGGACAAGTGGTAGATACATGGAATAAAGATGGAGGGACAAGTTCAGAGCAGTCATATAAAAATGTACCTTTCTATATGAGTAATAAGGGATACGGGGTGTTTGTGAACCACCCAGAAAATGTGAGTTTTGAAATAGGCTCTGAGGCTGTTTCGAAGAGTCAGTTTAGTGTCAGGGGGGAAGAGCTTGATTATTATATCGTCAACGGATCATCACCGAAACAAGTATTAAGTAATTACACGAATTTAACCGGGAAACCTGAATTGCCGCCAGCATGGTCTTTCGGACTGTGGCTGACCACCTCTTTTACAACTGATTACGATGAAGAAACAGTCACTCATTTTGTTGATGGCATGGCGGAAAGAGATATCCCATTAAGCGTCTTTCACTTTGATTGTTTTTGGATGAAGGAATTTGAATGGAGCAACTTCGAATGGGATAGGGACTCATTCCCAGACCCAGAAGGGATGCTTCGAAGACTCAAAGAAAAAGGTCTTAAAATATGCGTATGGATCAACCCTTATATTTCTCAAAAATCAAAGTTGTTTGATGAGGCTGTGAAACATGGCTATTTAATTAAAAGATCTAATGGGGATGTATGGCAATGGGACATGTGGCAGGCAGGGATGGGGATTGTAGACTTTACGAATCCGGATGCTTGCTCTTGGTTCTCTGGTAAGTTGAAATCTTTATTAGACATGGGGGTAGATTCTTTTAAAACTGATTTTGGGGAACGTATCCCGACTGATGTGGTCTATTTTGATGAATCCGATCCTGAACGTATGCATAATTACTATGCCTACACATACAATCAAGTCGTTTTTAATTTACTTAAAGAACAAAGAGGAACGAACGAAGCGGTCCTATTTGCTAGATCTTCTACTGCAGGAGGACAAAAGTTCCCTGTTCATTGGGGCGGCGACTGTGATGCCACTTATGACTCTATGGCAGAAAGTTTACGTGGAGGATTATCATTGACAATGTCGGGGTTTGGTTACTGGAGTCACGATATTGGTGGTTTTGAAAATACTGCTACCGCTGACTTATTCAAGAGGTGGACAGCATTTGGGTTAATGTCTAGCCATAGCAGACTCCACGGTAGGGCATCTTATAGGGTTCCCTGGCATTATGACGAGGAATCTGTGGAAGTAACTAGGCATTTTGCTCGTCTGAAAAATAGATTGATGCCTTATCTATATAATGCTTCAATAGAAAATCATAGTTCAGGGGTACCCGTTATGCGTCCAATGATTTTAGAGTTTCCTGAAGATTATTCATGTCATGTTCTGGATCGACAGTATATGTTAGGTGATTCAATTTTAGTCGCACCGATATTCAATGAGCAAGGGCTAGCTTCTTACTATTTACCAAAAGGTCGATGGACTCACTTATTATCCGGAAAAGTAGTCAGTGGCGGAAAGTGGAAGGAAGAACAGTATGATTACATGAGTCTTCCTTTGTATGTTAGGGAAGGTTCAATTCTAGCTCTAGGTTCTATAAGTGATTTTCCTGATTATGAATATGAAAAAAATATTAGATTTTATGCTTATGAATTTATGAATGGCAAAAAGTCTAAAGCTACAGTATCCAATAAGAACGGGGAAGTAGCTGGAAGTCTCTCATTTCAAAAAACTGATAATAAAATCAGAGTAAAATCAGACATGAACGGGAACGATTACTCGTTAGTCTTATATAACATTGGTTCGGTTTCTTCTGTATCTTCAGGGAACTGGAGAATAACAGAAGAAGGGGTGGAAATAGAACCGAATCCGTCAGATAACGAGTTCCAAATAGTATTATAAACTTATAATGAAGGTGTGATGATATGTCCTACTTTACAAATGTCGGCAAAATCAATTACGAAGGTTCTCAATCTATGAACCCTTTCGCTTTTAAATTCTACAACCCCGAAGAAATGGTAGGCGGTCAAACGATGGAGGAACACCTCCGTTTCGGGGTTGCCTATTGGCATACATTCACAGAAGACTTATCTGACCCGTTCGGAACCGGTACGGCACTTCGTCCTTGGGAGAAGTTTGAGGGGATGGATCTTGCAAAGGCCCGTGTAGAGGCTGCTTTTGAATTCTTCGAAAAGTTAAATGTCCCTTATTTTTGTTTTCATGATGTTGATATTGCCCCAGAAGGAAGTAATTTAAGAGAGTCTAACCAAAATCTCGATACCATTGTAGATATGATCAAAGAATACATGAAGGATAGCAATACGAAACTACTTTGGAATACGGTCAATAATTTCACTCATCCACGCTTTGTGCATGGGGCGGCGTCTTCCAATAATGCCGATGTGTTCGCTTATGCAGCGGCAAAAGTGAAAAAAGGACTGGAAATCGGTAAGGAATTAGGTTCTGAAAACTATGTATTCTGGGGTGGACGCGAAGGCTACGAAACATTATTGAATACAGATATGAAGTTAGAACTTGATAACCTTGGGCGTTTTTTCCAAATGGCTATTGACTACGCTAAAGAGATCGGATTCAATGCACAGTTTTTAATCGAACCGAAGCCGAAAGAGCCGACGACCCACCAATATGATTTCGATGTAGCTTCCGGTTATGCTTTCTTACAAAAATACGAACTTCACGATCATTTTAAATTCAATATCGAGGCCAACCATGCTACTTTAGCGGGCCATACGTTCGAGCATGAGCTTCATTATGCAAGAGTCAACAACGTTCTTGGGTCGGTGGATGCTAATCAGGGACATCCATTACTCGGGTGGGATACCGATGAATTTCCGACTGATTTGTATTCTACGACACTCGCCATGTATGAAATCATTAAAAACGGCGGATTAGGTAGAGGTGGATTAAATTTTGATGCCAAGGTACGACGTGGTTCCTTCACACCGGAAGACCTGTTCCTCGCTCATATTGCTGGAATGGATAGCTTTGCAGTTGGATTTAAGGTTGCCAAGAAACTCTATGATGATAGGATTTTCGAAGATCTTATCAATAATCGCTATGGCAGTTTTTCGAGCGGGATTGGCAAAGAAATTGTAGAAGAGAAGTCTAACTTCCATTCACTTGAGAAGCATGCGCTAGGATTGACTGAAATCAACCAAGAGTCTGGCCGTCTAGAAAATATCAAATCTATCATGAATCAATACTTACTGAAAGCTTATGCTGGAGAGAAATAATATGAAGTATGTCATTGGCGTCGACCTAGGTACCAGTGCGGTGAAGCTCTTGCTTATAAATCAACAAGGTGAAATCGTCCAGGAAGTTTCAAAGTCTTTGTCATTGATCCAGGAGAGAAATGGATATAGTGAGCAGGATCCTCGCGTTTGGGTCAAAGAATCAGTCAGTGGTCTTTCCGAGCTTTTAGAAAAGTTCGGGGGTTCTGCTGACGACATTGAAGGTATCAGTTTTTCTGGGCAAATGCATGGACTTGTTTTGCTGAATGGAGAAAACCAAGTCTTGCGTAATGCCATCCTATGGAATGACACGCGAACGACGAAGCAATGCAAGGAAATCTATGAGGTCGTAGGAAATGACAGGCTACTTGAAATTACAAAAAACCCGGCGTTGGAAGGCTTCACATTACCGAAGCTACTATGGGTGAAGGAGCAGGAGCCTGAAATCTTCTCAAAAGCAGCTAAGTTTGTTTTGCCGAAAGATTATTTGCGGTATAAGTTAACGGGTTTGCTTCATATGGATTATTCGGATGCTGCGGGTACGTTATTGTTAGACATCCGCTCGAACAGCTGGAGTAATGAGCTATGTGAAGCTTTAGAACTGAGCCCAGATTTGTGTCCACCCTTAGTCGACTCCCATGAACAAACAGGGTCGATCACATCGTATATATCAGAGTTGACGGGTCTTTCCACCTCTACCCGTGTATTCGCAGGAGGAGCCGACAATGCTTGTGCTGCAATCGGTTCGGGCATATTGGAAGAAGGGAAAACCCTTTGCAGTATCGGGACCTCCGGTGTAATCCTTTCTTATGAATCTAGCAATGATAAAGAATTCGGAGGTAAAGTCCATTACTTCAACCATGGGGCATCAGAGGCTTACTACACGATGGGCGTCACGTTAGCCGCCGGGTATAGTCTGAGCTGGTTCAAAGAAGTGTTTGCAAACAATGAATCCTTTGAAGATCTTGTAGATAAGGTTGACACGGTCCCGCCTGGTTCCAATGGTTTACTTTTCACCCCTTATGTATTTGGTGAACGTACCCCGCACGCAGATGCGTCCATACGTGCAAGCTTTATCGGAATGGATAGCTCTCATACAAGGAATGACTTTGTTCGAGCCGTCATGGAAGGGATTACCTTCTCCTTGAACGGGTCCATCGACCTTTTCCGTAAAAATGGCAAGAAAATCGTTACGGTAGTATCGACAGGTGGTGGAACAAAGAATGACCATTGGCTCCAGATGCAAGCGGACATTTTTGATGTGAATGTCATCAAGCTGGCCAGTGAACAGGGGCCTGGTATGGGGGCGGCGATGCTTGCTGCCTACGGGTGTGGTTGGTTTGATTCATTGAAGGATTGTGCAGACACATTCCTGAAAGTGGATCAGACCTACACTCCTGACCCAGAGAAGGTGAAAAAATATAACGAAATTTTTGCTATATATCTGGATGTTTATGGACAAACGAAAAGATTGAATGAAAGACTTGTCCCTTATCGCAAATGACCTCGACTAAAGGTCTCATAGTTTACTATGTGAGCCTTTCAGCTCTACAAGCTGGGGTGTCCCGAAAGTTTACTTTGGGGGCGCCCTCTTTTTGTAATGAAAATATCGTAAATTTTTCACGATGGGGCCCACAACCTTCTTTTCTTGAGGAGGTTGTGGGCTTATCTTGAAGACTTGATTCCGAGATAACGGGGGCTTCTAATTGATATGCTTGAAATACATACATTACTATCTGACACTCTTTTAAGTGGTACTAAATATAATGAAGAAACTCGAATTTTTAAAATAATAGCCTCTATGGGGCAGAATTTCATTATTATTGACCCATTATTATTTGTACCGATCAGTATTAAAAACTAAGAATGTTAATTTGACGGTGTTTAACCACCTTTATCTTGTTTAATCATATGTATGTATCTCCAAAAGCCTTCTAAGTTGTTGGCCGCTTCGTGGCCTGTTTGAGGTGGTACTTCCGACTGGGTATTGACTGGATATTGTTCATGAATATTGATATCTTATTTAACCTTTTTCTTATATGCAGAGTTTGAAACACTGAGAAACTAGGGTTTTTAACTCTTATACTTAGGTATTTCATGTACTCAGGGAATGGGCGGCATGATGTTAAGCTGTCTTCAAACATTTTTCTACACAAGGAAATGAAGCCTTATAAATGAATATTGATAAGATTTCTCGGAAACTAAGTCTAAATCTAATAGCCTCTCAGGAGTTCGTTGAACTTTTGGGAGGCATTTGTTGATGAAGGTAAAGATAGAATAATGAATACAAAATGATTTATAGATTTTTATTCCTTACTTTTGCAGTAGCAACCTGGCGCTTTGGTCTTTGCAGCTTACTCGTATGTATCTGTACTTCCGATTCTCCATTTAAAGTATGACCTCTCTTTCAATTGGCTTTCCTCCCTTAAGTATGCCTTCATTCGTTCGTAAATGTACACAGAAAACTACGAACGTTCATAATGAATTTTTTGGTGTTTTACGTACGTTTAATTTCTTAGATTTAAGGAATTTGCGAAGCGTTCGTAAAGGTGTACTTTTATAAACGCTAAAAACCCCTATTCCGGAAAAAAGGGGTTAAGAGAGCAGGTGATTAGTGTCAAAATAATATAACCACGTTATTATCAATTGTCTTATATTTTGTAATGTCTTTTGCTTGTCTTAGCGAGTTTACAAATACTTTCGAAATCGAATATAGAGCAGACTATATCAATCTGGGAACATTATTATAGGTGTACAGGGGTTAAGGTTTTTATACTTTCTCTGTAATTTTTAGTCCTATATTTTTAACAAGCTGTTGAACTGATGTTATGTTTTCGACCAGTTGTGATGTTTTAGCTCCGACAATGGAAAGAGAGGCAATAACATTCCCTGCTTTATCAAAAATAGGCACTGCCATACTCACAGCTCCATCTATTGGATCATCAATACTAACAGAGATGCCGTTTGCTTTAACGTCTTTTAATTTGTTCAAATATGTTTCTTTGTCTACAATCGATTCTGATCCATATTGCTTTAATGGATATTTTTCAATGAGTGTTTGTACTTTAGAAAAATCCATATGGGATAAAAAAACCCTCCCAAAATTCCCATAGGTAAGGGGTAAGGTTTGACCTGCTTTAGAGAAAATCCGAAGTTCTTTTGTTCCTTCAATAGTTTCTATAATTAGGATTTGTTCTCCCTCCAAAATGGCTAATTGGACGGTATCTCCAATAAGGTCTCGTAACTCCTCCATATTCTCAAGAGCTAAATTCCTTATTTCGCTTTGGCTTTTGAGTTTGACGCTAAGTTCAAGAATTTTATAACCCAATGAATACTTCTGAGAAATACGGTCTTGTTTCACAAAACCTCGGTCTTCAAGGGTCTGTAATGTACGATGTAATGTACTTTTAGTAACATTAAGTTCTTCTCCGAGTTCACGGATACTTCTATCACTTTTATTACTTAATAGCAGCAAAAGATCAATTGCATTATCAACAGCAGAGATACGTGAAAAAGAATGATTCGTTCCAGTCACTAAGATTCCTCCCATATTTTCGCTTTCGACTAGCTAAAAAACAACTATACCTATTTAAATTTAAGCACAATAATTTCTTCCGAACAAATATCTCTCATAAATGGAGGAAGGTGAGAGTTAAACTATGATAGATAATGGACACACAATACATTGCGAGATTGATAAAATTTAAGACAACCACAATACGAGCTGACTCAAAATGAGTCAGCTCGTATTACATTAAGATATTACGGTTTCACACTGGGAGGCAAATTCTTTATATTTACTCATCAGTTCCTTTGCCAGTTCTAGGCTCTCTTCCGGTTTAAACGATGCATGATCAAAACCTAGCATCTCTTTTAATATTTTATGAGTATAATCAGAATACACTACAGTACCATCATCCTTAATATGGTCAATTCCATCTAATTTTGCCGATTCTTCATTTATTTGAATAGCTTCTTCAAGTGAAATTTCCTCAGGGAGTGCTGTTTCTGCTCCTTTGCTACTAAGAATAATTGGATACCCACCGGGCAAACCTTTTGGCGTAGGCGAATGCGTAAATATTCCTGATGGACTCATTAATGCAAACATATTTTTTATCGTTGAACTGGCAGAGACAGTTGTAAATTCAGTTCCAGGGGGATACGACTTTATAGCATCCCATAACAATTGATCGGTATCAAACTGATTTGTTACATCTTTATCATTGACCACAACTTTAATAAAATACGGTGCCTTTTTGTACCCCTCTTCCCTAGGATAAACCCACCATTCATGATGTGCTACAAGGTAGATTTTTACTAAATCTGTTGGGACCTGAAAGTAATTAGAAACAAAAGTTCTAACAGCAGGTTCAATTACATCAACATTACCAATACCTATTGTCGGAGTAAGCCCAACATTAGCTAAAACTGGATTTACCAAGTCCGACAACGCCGTATTAATAACATGGGGGTTCAATCTGGACTTTTTAACTGCCAGCATCAGATGATAAGGGAGTGCTAATTGGCACGGAAGCCAAGCACCTAAACTTGCAGCACTTAGCTTTGCGTACTCTTCTTTTGGTAGTTTTCGAATAACATGCCAAGTTTGTAAAACAGCACAGTTAATGATAACATCCGGTTTTTCATTTTCAATGAGACGGGCAGTTGTTTCTACGTCCAATAAATCCATTTTTTTAAATGTGATCTTTGGGTAGAGGCGATTAATGGCGGCCCCATTAATCGCATTATTTACCTTTTTTCGTCCTACTTCCTCATTAATATCACATACAATCAGTTCAGGGCATCTCGGATCTCTGGCTAGGAACTCTAAAATATGACCGCCTACTTCACCAGGACCGACAAGAAGTACTTTATTCATCTGTATAACCTCCATTTCGGGACAACGTCCCTTTTGTTGATGATTATAAGAGTTTCCTTTTAAAAAAGCAACATTTAAATTGTTGTTTTTTTGGGAAAATTACAAAAATACCTCTAGTATTTCATTTAATGATGTGTTACCTTTTATTAAAGGGACGACGTCCCATAATATGAAAGCGCTTTTAAAGGACGCCTGGTCGTATGATTTTAGAGTGCCACTCTCAGTTTATTATGTTCACTATTTAGACTAGCACCTGAATGAAAAATTAGTTAACTGGAGGTTTGATTATGAAAACTGCTTATTTGGTAAAAAAGTTATTTGATGGGCTAAATGAAGAATACAAAAATGATGTAGCCATTCTTGTCGATAACGAAATTATCCAAGATATAGTAGATGTTGATGATGTGCCGTTCGAATACAACATACACGATTTAGGGGATTTATTTGTTATACCTGGGTTATTTGATTGCCATGTTCATTTAGTATGGAATGGCAGTTCACACCCAAAAGCTGTGATGACAGGTGAAACTAGTGAAATGACTGCAGTTCGGACCGCGGAGCATGCTAGATTAGCTCTCCTGCATGGAATAACCACAGTAAGAGATGTAGGGGGCGATTACAAATGTGTTCTAGGTGTTCGGGATGCCATTGAACAGAGAATTATTCGTGGTTCAAGGATAATTGCCTCAGGTAACCCGGTGATTATGACAGGGGGACATGTTCATGAGTTTGGTTATGAGGTAGATGGTCCCCATGAAGCACGAAAAGGTGTTCGTGAAATGATCAAACGAGATGTTGATTTAATTAAAATTATGGCGTCAGGTGGAATATATGGAAAGTCTGAGTCACCAGGGCATCCTCAATTTACGGTAGAAGAAATGTCGGTAATTGTAGAGGAAGCGCATCAAGCGGGACGAAAAGTTGCGGCACATGCTGAGGGAAGGCAAGGAATTATTAACGCTTTAGAAGCAGGGGTTGACACTATCGAACATGGGAACCTGATGACTGAGGAAGAAGCCAAAATCATGGCTGAAAAAAATGTATTTATTGTGCCTACAATATCTACTTTCTATTATAAGGCTACATTTAATGATCAACTTTCGGGAGTTCCTGATTACGTAATGAAGAAAGTGAAACAAATCATTGAGGGAAGCTATAATGTACTTCGTTATGTGAAGGAATACAATATTCCTATTGCGGCGGGTACTGATGATGGGGCTACGTGTATGCCGCACGGTGCTTTATTCTATGAACTGGAATTGTATGTACACTGTGGTTTAACACCATTTGAAGCATTAATGTCAGCAACCTCTAATGCGGCAAAAGCATGTGGGGTTGAGAAGGAATTAGGCACAATAGAGCCTGGTAAAAAGGCAGATTTTATTGGTCTGAAAAATGATCCGTTGAAAGATATCAGTGCGTTACGTGAAGTCGACACGGTCATAAAAGAAGGCAAAGCTGAAAAAAGCAACGCCATGGGTCTTGAACGGGAGAACAACTTAGAACATTTACGAGTTCTTAAAACAGATAGAATTCTAAACTAAATTGGAGGTGCTTTACATGAAAAAAGCTTTACTAGCGTTGCTTTTAGTTTTGATAGTGGCAATGGCTGGGTGCGCGAACCAATCTAATAGTTCTTCAGGAGATAGTGAAAAGATAACACTCAAAGTAGCAACCCATACGAATCAAGAACACTATTCATACAAAATAGGGATAGAACCCTGGATGGATAAAGTTACTGAATTAACTGATGGAAAAGTTGAATTCGAAGTATATACTAATGAGCAGTTAGGAAAAGCAAAAGACAGTTATAACTTAGTAAAAAATAAGGTTGCTGACATTTCTTTTATAGTATATGCACAAGATAAAATGCCTTTGACAGATTTGCCAATGCTCCCTAATATTTACGGTTCTGCTTATGAAGGTACTCGGGCATATTGGGATGTTTCATCTGATGGAGGAATCATGCTAGAAAAAGCGTTTTTGCCAAATGGAATAAGACCGATATTTAACTTTGCTGTATCTCCCTTTACATTTGGAACAGTAAACGAAAAAATTGAAAATCTAGAGGATATTGAAGGAATGAAACTACGAACCTCTGGTGGTTTACTTGATTTAACATTAAATGAATTGCAAGGTACACCTATATCGATGCCAGTGACTGATGCGCGACAGGCTCTAGAAAGAGGAACTATAGAAGGGATTATGACTTCATGGTTATCTATTAAACCGTATCAGTTAGAGAAACCGCTAAATTACATTATTTCAAATGCTCCATTAAACGGCTGGGCTGCTTTTTATGCAATAAATGAAGAAAAATACCAATCATTACCACAAGATGTCAAAGAAGCTATGAAAAAAGCTAGTGAAGAAACCGTTATAAATCTTGCAGAAAAAATTAATGACTCAGAAGAAAAGGTCAAAACCTCTTTAAAAGAAGAAGGGATAGAAATTTATCCTCTTGAGGATGAACAAGTGCAAAAATGGGAAAAAGAGCTGGATCCACTTGTAAATGAATGGATTTCCGAAATGGAGAAAAAAGGTTTACCTGCTCAGAAAGTTTACGACGAATTTAAAAAATCCGTGGAAAAATATAAAGAATAAAGCTAGTAAGCATATTACCATTTAGCACATTGGTAATATGCTTACTCATATAACAAATCATGGGATTGCAAGATGAAAAGGGGTGGAAAACATTATGGATGTCATCATTCCTGTTCTTTTACTTTTTTTGTTTTTAGCGTTTGGAGTACCTGTTGCCATCGCGATGGGTGTAGCTGGTGCAGTAGGTTTATATATGGCTGGGGGAGTTGATAGTCTTCTGGGCATTTTTCAAACTGCTCCTTACAGTTCGGTGGCTTCTTATGGTTGGGTGGTGGCCCCAATGTTTATATTGATGGCCGAATTTTTATCAGCGAGCAAAATAATTAACGATTTATTTAAATCTGCTCATAAATGGTTAGGTCATATTCCAGGGGGACTAGCTGTTGCCACTATATTCGCTAGTGGGCTTATGGGTGCTTTATCAGGTTCCAGTACTGCATCGGCTGCTACAATATCTTCATCAGCAGTTCCCCAAATGAAGAAATTTGGTTATAATCCTAAACTGGCAATGGGTGTAGTTAGTATAGGGGGGACATTATCTATATTAATACCACCAAGTACTATATTGATTATTTATGGAATTATTACAGAGTCATCAATAGATAAGCTGTTCATTGCGGGAATTCTTCCGGGAATTATAACTGCCTTGGGCTTTTGTGTTGTGATTTTGTTATGGGCTTTCATTAAATCAGAAGATGCTCCCCGTATTTCGCCTGTTCCGTTTATTGAAAGAATTCGTTCACTGCGCCTTTTGTGGCCTATACTACTTCTTTTATCACTTGTGCTGATAGGAATTTATATGGGCATTGTAACTATTACTGAAGCAGCTGGACTAGCTGCCGTAGGATCTTTTATAATTCCACTTGTAATGGGGAAATTCACCTTTTCTTCATTTAATCAAGCTTTAAATAATTCTTTAAAGACAACGACAATGATATTCACCATCATTATCGCAGGCCATATTTACGGCTACTATTTAACAATAACGCAAATAACGCAGAAACTCGTAAATTTTGTGGCTGTTTTAGATGTTTCCAAATGGACCATTATGTTATTTATCGTTTTACTTTACTTAATATTGGGATTTTTTATGGATCAAATAGCTATATTGCTTTTGACCTTACCATTAACTTTTCCTGTTGCAATGTCACTGGGGTTTAATCCAATATGGTTCGGGATCGTTGTTGCAAAAACTGCTGAGATTGGGCTAGTTACACCGCCACTTGGTTTAAACATATTTGTTTCTTCCGGTGCTGCAAAAGAGGATATAGGTATTGCGTTTAAAGGAATAATACCTTTTGTTTTGGTGGATGTAGTCATATTGCTCTTACTAATCTTTCTTCCAGCCATTAGCATGTATTTACCAAATCAAATGTAGGTTAATTAGGTTATTCAGGGAGTGATGCCATTGAATATTTTAAATAAAATTGACTCTTTAATGTTTTGCATGGCTAAAGTTTCTATTTTTATATGTATGTTTTTAATAACCATAAATGCTGCAATGAGATATTTATTCAATAAGCCTTTGACAGGGACTTATGAATTTATAGAGCTATTCTTAATGGTCATACTCGTATTTTTAAGTTTGAGTTATACTTGGAAATTGAAGGGGTTTATTAGCATAACGGTTTTGTTTAATAAATTTCCATTACTAATTAAAAACTTGATTTACTTTGGGATAATTATTTTAGGGGTATGTTTTTTCTCTTTAATTGGTTATGAAGGTTATGCAACGACAGTAGAGAAATGGCTAAATAACGAGGTATCAAGTGGGGTAATTCCGTGGCCCCTATTTTTATCAACAGTGTGGGTACCACTGGGGTGTTTAATGATTGTGTTAAGAATGTTTTTAGAACTTGTAATAGGTGTAAGAAACATTTTTTCTATAGGTATAAGATCAGATATATTTGAAATGCAGGATGAAATTTATTCTAACGAAGAATTAGAGTGAAAATTATCAAAAATGGTTTGGAAAAATATATATAGTTTTAGATAATGGTACATGTACAATTTACAGTTTTTGTTTACCTTTATTCAGCAAAAGGACTTTGCTTTTGTGGAACAAAAAAGCCCAATTTCTCAGTGTTGAGAAATTGGGCTTTTATATTGACATTTTAGTTCCACAGTCATGCGAAATAAATATAAAATCGACAGATTAAAATTGGGTGGTTATGTAGTTGTTATCAAAAATGAACGTTACTGATAACTTATGTTGATCCGGGATAGATTTTATGATTGGATTGATAAAAGGTGACCTTAATAATAAATGAACGGGTGATTTTATGGATAGTATTGTAGAATTAATTTCAAGTATAGTCCTTATTTTTGGTTGGTTTACCTTGACCGTTGGTTGGGGCGATCGGTTGTATTGTGTCACTTTTTTTAGGAGGTATATGGATAATCGTTCCATCCTTAATTGGGGTTACTGGAATTATTGGCATCTGGATTTCAAAGGTGTTAATAAGAATTATAGATTAATGTCTAATTGGGGAATGTGTACATCACATTAGTTTTAGTATAAAAGTGAAACACTGTTGTTGAGTGGAAATAAAGTTGTTCCGCAATCGGGCCAGATTGTGGAACAAGAAAATTCACAATTGGCATATTAATGTTAAGATAATTTTGATGCGTTTTATGCTTATATTGGAGGGATGAAGTGATGAAACGTAAAAATCCATGGACGAAAAATAAGAATTTAGTAATTCCAATTACTACAACACTAATTACTGCAGCAATCCTCACCTATCGGATAAATCGAATGCGAAATGAGCCGTCTCCTCTCCCATATAGTCAACGAATGTTTACCGAGTTCCCCCGACCATTTATGTCTCGAACCCGATTGCATATGATGCTCCAACCGGTAGCTGGCCAGAGATTACTAGAGATAGGCCCAGGTACTGGATACTATTCTTTAGATGCTACCGCATGGATATCGCCGGGTGGAACTCTAGATATTCTTGATGTCGAACAACGAATGCTAGATCATACCATTCGTAAGGTTCACGAATTTGGATTGGATAATGTGTTCTCGACACAAGGAGATGCACAGGAGCTTCCTTACCCGGCTAACTCCTTTGATGCGGCATTTCTGGTTGCTACTCTTGGAGAGATTACAGATCAAGAGCGCGTCCTCAAAGAGTTGCACCGTGTCCTAAAGCCCGACGCACATCTCGTAATAGGTGAAGGACAGCCAGATCCTCATATGGTGGGTTATCAGCGCTTACGAAAGTTGGTGCAAGATAAGGGATTTATCTTGGAGGGGAAAACAGGAAACTTTTGGGGATACTTCGCCAAATTCAAAGTACTCTAGCAGCATCATAGACAACACGCAAAATGTCAAAGACGGTTTTCTTTTGATACTAGTGGAGTTTAACCCGTTTTTTCAATCGGCTTGAGAATCAGCCTTTTATAAAAGGGGCAGCAGAAAGAACAGCTGAACAATAAATCCCTTTCTTTTGTATGCGTATTGGGAGTGAAGAAGGAGAACACTTCTAATTCTAATCTCCATATTTTGGAGCGTTGTATTTTTCCAATACCCCCAATTTGAAGAGTGGAATGAGGTACATTTGGAAACACAAAGTATCATTTTAGGCATTGGATTTGTGTCAAGAAAATGGACACTCAAAATGTTGATTTATCTAGACCCCTACCGTGCTCCGCTTGCTTACCTGGTCTTGGGTAAATTATCAGGACTATCATAAATGGTCCTAACCCTTAGTTTTCCTAATATTGTAATAATAAATTGACTAAACGGGGTGGCATCAGGAAAATGCGAATTTACAACGCTAGGGACTTCGAAGAAAAATAATGATTACTTTTTTGATAAGCTAAAAACGATGCGATAGTTGCCATAGAGAATGAGAAAAATGATGGGGTATAGAATCATGGAATAAGTATGATGCCAACCATTGTAGTAAAAAAATCCAGTCTGTAGTATTCCCCATTCAAACACAATGGAAAAGAGTGACCAGCCGAGGATATAAAGACCTTTGATAATCAGGGAGCGATGGACGGGAAACCAATTAATATATAGCATATTGACAGAGAAATAGGTGATTGTCACGGCGATAAAACCTTCTAAATCAATCCCTTTGTTGAAATAGCCGTATAAGTCAAGCCAGATATCAAAGATGTTATCGACCACAAGACCCAAATTAATGGCAAAACAGGATGTGCCATATAAGACGACGGCGGGCTGATGCTTGGGCATAATGACAGCAATGATAAATTGTAAAATAAGGATGGCCCATATGACGATCATAACAAAACCCCATTTAACGATTTTGAATTAATACTGAGTGAACGTATTGTCCATCTTGGCAACACCAAGAGCAAGATTATCCCAAAGAACTTCCTCCACCGTTTGAACCTGATCGTTATCACAATAGACAATAAGAATGAGTTCGGATGTCTTTCCTCTAAGTTTCCTCTGTTTCTTGCGTTTTTTTGTATGGACCCATAGATCGATCAAAAATCCTAAGGTTAAGCCAACAAGTGCTCCTATAATGCCCCAAACGATCGGTCCCCATGCTAGTTGAAAGCCAACACTTGCGCCAATGACTGAAAAGGCGGTTGCGAGGCAGCTCCAAGATCAAATAAACTGACGCCGTCTGAACGATGGATCGTATCAAATAGTTTCCTTTTTTCTGTTCGGTTATTCAGGGGACAGCTAGGATGTTTTCCTTTGGAATCTTTTCCATTTCTAAAGCAGACAGCGCTAATTCCAAATAAGTTGAATGTTCAAAGGTAGCCATCACATACATACTTTCACCCGTCCCTTTTTGTGAGATTAAGGGGTAAATCAAAGGTAGGGTCCTGGTACCTTTCCTTTAAAAAATTCCTCTGCTCACTATCAAACAGTTTATTATTTTCAACGGTATTAACATAGGCATCATACATCGCAAAAAAATAAACCGAAGGAATAAATAATAACCATTGACCATTAAGTACGGATTTCGCTTGATTGAAATCTCCTAAAAAAAGAAAGTGAACCCCCTCAAGAAAATGGGAAAAATAAACGATAATAATCACCCAGACCATAATAAAAAAGGCTGTAGCGATCCTATGAATATAAAGCTGCCCGGCCCCGGGCGTAAAAATCGACCACATCACCGCAACCCAAGGTGTTCGTTTATCTAGGTAGTTAATCTCTAAGCCTGTGATTTGAAAATTAATAAAACGAGCATTTTCCCGATCAGCCAGAATAAATACCTTGTTCATATCGACCGAGGTGCGGTGACTATCCCATATCGCGTAGATGTAGGTCGGAATGTACAGCAGCATCCATCTTGGTTCCAGAACCATTTTTGCTAGTTCAAATTGACCGTTAAACGAATGAATCATTGCCACATTGATATGGGCATTGACGTTAATGATAATTTCCCATATGACCAGTACATAGCCTCGAAGATATTTGGATAAAAGAAGATGCCCAAACCCGGGAAAGGCGGCTGACCACCAAGCAATGATCAATGGATTTCTCAAATGGAGTTGCGTGGTTCCCAGTGGACTTACATAAGCTTTATATCGTCTCGCTCTTTCTGTGTTTTGATAATTTTGCAAGGATATCCCCTCATTCAATAGAGTTAATATCCATTATGCTCTAGAAATCTAGTATTATACTATTTTTGCTTCGATATAGCCGATGAGATTATTTGAAGATCAAAGGTAAAACCTTGTTTACTTTAAATCTTATCGTTGTAAATACGCATTTTCCTGACTTGCCCCCAAAAATGAGAAAACAAAAAATCATGTTTTTGTGTACAATGTATACAATATATGTTAACGTTGTACACAACAAGATTTAATGAAAGGGTGGATTTTAATGAAAACAGCTACAAAACAAGTGGTTTCTTACATTCCACACTTAGAGCAGTATTTACTAAATTACGAAAGCACGCTTTTAGCTGATGATGCGTTATCTTCCTTAGATGTAGTGGAACAGACATTTTTAAAGTTAGCTTGGTTTTTTGAAAATCCTGAAAAGGAAAATTTCAATTTAGAATGTCTGTATAAGCATTTAGAGAATGAATGGTTGGAAGTTGCACTTGAAGTGGTAAATACTTTCTTTAAGAAAGATACGTATTTAATCAAGCATCCAACAACCTCCTTTGTGACTGAAAAAGATATATATTTAAACCAATCACAGTTCGCGGACTTTTTAACGGAACACGATGTCCCGTTTACCCGTCATAAGCTGAACACTTATTTGAGTCGAGGTGTTTTTCCAAATCCTGATATGGTTGTTGCAGGTGCAAAATATTGGCATCAGCAAACGTGTGAACAGTATTTAGGAACGCTTGATAAGCAAAGTAGTTCACACTAAAGGTTTCATGCAAATGTTTGGATAGGGTAAAAAATAAATGACCTGGGCGACTGCGCTACAGTCTGATCGAAAAGCCAAACAACGCTTTTCGTCATTCTGTACGTGTCGCTTCTCCCTAAAATCGTCGATAACAACGGACTGTAGGCGAAGAAGCCTATTGAAGCAAAACAGTCCGATAAGCTATAGTTAGGAGCTAACAACATGACACTAATAAAATTCCATCAAGCATATGAAGCCATCATTTACTCAGACTCACTAGCCTATGAGAAGGATAGAAGGCTAGCTGAGCTTATGAGTGACATGGAAGGGCATTATGATATTCCATCCCTCCGAAAAGCTGAATATGAAGAGAAAAACAGAGCAATTATAGCTCTTTACAGAAAAATATCTAAAAGCAGATCACTTTAGGGTTACTCCATTAAGGAATTGCCCTTTTTCTTTTTTGTATGATTTTGTGCGAATGATTCAAAGAGTGCCGCAGCCTTCTCAGATCGAAACCAGTATAATCGTATTCAATCTATGAGGTTTATAAACAAAAAAGCGAGGGTGACAAGAATGGACAATGAAAATCCCAAGAAATTATACGGTTGATCACTGGAAAGAAGATCGCTTATCAAAGAACAGTTGCACTATCAGTTCATGCTATAACAGAAGATGAACTTAAAGGCATGGTAACTTCCCTCCTTATGTCAGGAAGCGTTGTCGCTCGCTATTGCTGTGCTCCTGTGATTTAATTTATGCGCTTTGGGTCGGGCATCGAACCCTCCCAAACCGAAGGCATGAAAGCTTTCGCCATCATGCCTAATGCTTCAAGGAGGAATAGCTGTTTCACAGCTGGTCCTTCTTTTTGCTTTTCTCTCTCCTGGTGTTCATCCTTCTTTGTTCTCCTCATTGTAATTGTTTTCTCACGATGCCAGTAAAGGGTCTGCAAAAGAGCAAGATCATGTAAGCAAACCAAGTCGGCTAACTAGGAGTAAAAAAGCAAAGAACGCTTTTCAACTCCTACTAAGTCATTGGGTTTCCTAACATTCCCTAGCTCTTTTTTGATACGTCGTATTCCCTCCGGTCCCCCTTGACTGCCATATTCGAAAAAATTGGAGGGTAGTCAAACAAAGAAAGGAATGATAATAATGAGATTTTTAACTGACTTTGACGTGCAAAATTGTAGTGAGGAAGAAATCAGGAAAAGCTTTGTAGGAAGAATCGATTATGTAGGAGAAGTTAAAGGAGGGATCGTAGAAAGTTTATACTTTTTATCCAGAGAAGAGTATGTTGAGGAACTTAAGGAAAGCATTAACATAGGCAGAACGATCCAATATGAAGATTATAAAGGTTATACCAGCTTAGAAGAGATAGGGTACCTCTAATAGGAGGTTTCCCTTTTTTTGTGTTCATTCGGTAGGGCATCGAACCCTACCGAATGAAAAACCTATGAGAAGCTTGATAAATAAGGATTTTATCAAACATTAGTGGGGTGATTTTAAGTTCCATTCAAGTTATCACCTATGTTAAAACGTTCTCTTTGTTTTTAAAACAAAGCCTTCCAGCTTTAAAGCTGGAAGTCATTTATAAAGACGTTTCATTCGTACCAAGATCGATTCGTCTGTTTGTGGGGTTTTGCTAAAGAGCCATAAAGGTATTCCTTCATCATGTCACTTGTGAGTTCCCGAAGTTCGCTAGAGGAAAATTCTATGACACCTTCCTGGTCAGGTGTTTTCCATTTATAAGGGATGACTTCGCCTTTTGGGGGTAATGGGTTAACGTCTATATGATGTTTTGAATCATTTGTTGCTTTACGTGGTTGAGGTCAGCTTGGACGGATTCCATAACCGAATCTAATGTATCTAAATAGACATTTCTTGTTTTAAAATCATCAAAGAGCTTTTTATCTTGCCTAAGTACTTTTAAAAGAAGGGGTAACGTAATAAATTGAATGACAATATCTTTCGTTTCACGGTTCATAGCAAACTCCTTTCTCGTTTTATTATGGCACAGTGAATTAAATTTATGGAAAAAGAAAACGAGGATGACATAAAAATGGTTCGGGCGACGGCACTAGGGATTGATTGAAAAGCAAAGGACGCTTTTCTTCATTCCCTACGTGTCGCTTCGGTACTAAACAGACCGATAACCACGGACTGTACGGCTGGCGCCTACATTCCATAGGTTCCTGTTCTGTTTACCTTCCGGCCATACCGAACGAGTCGAACGTCAAATTCTAATACATAAACCGGATAGCAGGCTCAGCCTGCTTTTTATTATGGTTATTTTTCCTTTTGCTCTCCGAATCGTAAAACAGCACAAATCTTCTAACCTTCCAGCAGGTAGGACACCCGAACCTTTCCTGCTGCAAGCTAAGAAGATTAAAAAAACGTCCATACACTTTCACGGCATATCCTTCGCTTTCGCTGCGGTATTCCATGATGTATGGACGTTTTTTTATGTGCGTTTTGAGATTCTTCATAGCAAAAGGGAAAAATCATTAAATAGACTAAAATAATAAGAGGATACTATGTTTAAAATGAGAGCATATATCCTCTTTTTTCATACATAATGGAATACATAATCAGATATTTAAAGTGTGGTCTGATATGTATATAATGTTCAGGAATATGTGTTTATTAAGATGGAGGGCGTAGCCCACAGCGGGAGGCGTAGTGAGGTTGTAAATCAGAGCGTAAAAAAGATTTAGGGGTGAGGATCAATGCGTGTACAAGAAGTGACCCTAGAGGAAGGGAAAAGATACATATTAGTAGATGGAGAAGGCATTCCTGTAATTCCTGCCGTGAAGTATCTCAAGTATTTAGATGTAACAGGGAAAAGCAGTAATACCCAGAAGACATACTGTTATGCGCTAAAGCAGTATTTCCTTTATTTACAGGGGATAGGGAAAGATTACAAACATATTAGATTAGAAGATTTGGTGGGGTTTGTGGGCTGGTTACGAAATCCGTATAAGAGCACTAAGGTAACATCACTTAAACCTGTACAAGCAAAGAAAACAGAAAGGACGGTAAACCTAACGGTCTCCACTGTTACAAACTTCTATGACTACCTATACCGCAATGAAGAGTTGCCGCATGACATGGGCGAGAAGTTAATGCGACAGGTTTTTAATGGAGGTGGAAAGCAATACAAGAGTTTTTTGCATCACGTCAACAAAGACAAGCCGTCCATACGGAATGTGCTGAAGGTAAAAGAACCTCGCAAGAGGATTCAAACACTCACAAAGGAACAGGTCCAGCAACTATTGACGGCAACCACCAATATACGAGACACCTTCCTGGTTCAACTCCTATTTGAGACAGGATTACGGATTGGAGAAGCTCTTTCTCTGTTCATGGAGGATTTCAAATTTGACCACGGCAAAGGGCATCGGATTCGTTTGACGGACCGAGGGGAATTGGAAAACGGTGCGAGACTGAAAACAGGTGAACGGGAGATCTTTATATCGCAATCTCTCATGGATCTATACGATGACTACCTGTACGAAGTGATAGACGAACTGGACATGGATACCAACTTCGTGTTCGTTAAGCTCCGTGGTAAGAATGTGGGCAAGCCGATGACGTACAGCGAAGTAGAAGCCCTGTTCAAGCGACTAAGGAAGAAAACAGGAATTGATGTCCACCCTCATCTATTCCGCCACACCCATGCAACCATGTACTACCAGGAGACGAAGGATATTAAACAGGTGCAGGAACGTTTAGGACACTCCCAAATCCAAACGACGATGAACCTGTATCTTTATCCTTCGGACGAAGACATCCGTAAAGATTGGGAAAAAGCGCAGGGTGCATTTAAGATATAAAAATAGTACTTAAAGGCGGGAGAGAATGGAACAAAAACAACAAGCCAATACAAAAGAGTTAGGGTTTCATGAACGATTTCAGCAAGAACTCTCGTGTTATCCTGTGAAGATCATACACGAAGATGGTTCCGTTACCATTCAGCAAGTGAGGGACCCATACTTCTTGGTCAATGACAGTTGGAATGTCGGCTTTGTAGGCAACATCATACAATTCGTGGATATGATGAAGAATTTTAAATACAGCACACAAAATGTCCATTTCGGGTTCAGCAGCCCTTTGGTTAATTTAGAAATGAAATATATCTTTTATCACAAGTTGTTTAATGATGAATGGTCTTTAAACGGTATCTTTAACAGACAAACAACACAGTTACGCAGATTAGCCCAGTTCCTGAGCGAAAAATACCCAACCCTTCACTCTCTTCTTGATTTAGACATCGAAAGTGCAGAGCGAGAATGGTTGTTTTGGCTACATGAGCAAGGAATTTCAACACAACAAACTAGCAAACACGTGACATATGGCGAATACACTCGTAAATCATCCATAGCAGCTTTTTTACGAGCAATCCATTCGATCCTATTTGCGCTAACAGATTTTCGAGAAGAATGGGACAAAGATCGATGGGATGTGCGGGAACTACATGATAAATACGGGATTGATTATGTTAAGAGTAATTCCCAATATTACCTTGATTTCACCAAAATTGAAAAATTGAATATACGTAAGCAGATTAAAAGGTATATTAAGCAACGGTTATTAAGTAAGAACAATTTCTCTTGGAGTAGTGCGAGAGCATTCCTCAAGCACTTGCCTAAATTTCTGTCTTTTGTGGATTCACACGAACCAGAATGGAAGGACCTAAAGGGATTGAAACGCTCTCATATGGAACTATACATTCAATGGCTTCATGAATACTCCAAGAACAATCTAACACAAAGAAATGCACATCCTGAAAATTATGTAGGAAGAGCGTTAAGTTATGTAGGAAAGTTTCTGGAAGATATTCAACGATATGGATACGAAATCGCACCTGAAACTCACGTACAATTGTTACTATTTCCTGATGATAAGCCAAAGTTGAGAAAGAAGTCCGTTGATCAGATTGACTACATTCCTGACTATGTACTAGAGCAATTATTCGCTCATATCAATGAGTTACACAAACAGGTTGTTCCAGTTGTATGGGTTGCCTTTAAAACAGGGCTTCGCATTTCGGATGTATTAGGTTTAACCTCTGATTGCTTGGAGCGTCTAAACGGTAAATACTCCATTGTGACGGATATTGAGAAGACCTACGTACAAGGACACCGAATGCCAATCGATGATGAATTGGCAAATATCCTAGCGACCCTCATTCAACAGTCCAAAGAGAACAGCAATCAGGACAATAACCCCGAAGGGTTCATTTTTATTCGCTATCGTGGTTCGCGAAAAGGAAAGCCCTTTTCTCAAGCTTGGGTTCAACTGCAACTGAATACCTTGGCGCAGCAAAAAAATATTGTAGATGAGAACGGAAACCTGTTTCATTTTAAAACTCACCAGTTCCGACACACCTATGCAGTCAAATTGTTGAACGGTGGAGCCGACATTATAACAGTACAAGAACTATTAGCCCATGCTTCCCCCGAAATGACCTTACGGTATGCCAAATTATTGGATGATACGAAGCGTAAGGCGTTTGAATCAGTCATCAGTCAAGGTGTATTTAGCTTTGACTTAAACGGAGAGGTTCAAGAAATCGAAGCAGGTAAGGACATACCGCAGGACATTCTCCAAGCTCTCTGGCAGGACCATAAACTGAATGCGATGGACAACCCGTACGGGACGTGTCACACGCGATTGAAAGGCGATTGCCCCCACATGGAAGCCCCTCCCTGCCTCACGTGCAACGGAGGAAGCCCGTGCAAAGATTTGGCAATTGGCTTTTCTGAATTGGACGTAGAGAAATACGAAATGCATGTAAAAACAACGTCCAGAGCCATAGAAGTCTCAAAGCAGCGTGGTCGTGAAGATATGGCTGAAAAACATGAAAGAAACTTACAGCGTTACCAGGGCATTTTAGACAATATCCAGGACGGACATGTCATCTTTGGAAGACAAGACCGCATGGAGAGAAAACGAGGTGTAAAAAAATAACTCATTATGATCGTAGAGAACAGTTAAAAGCGATTCATGCATCACGGAAAGAATTCACCTATCGCAAGGTTGATGAAGCCATTCAACGGCTCAAACGGACCGATGAGAGTATCAATTTCAATAACGTTGCCAGTGAAGCTGGTGTGGCGAAAGCCACACTATACAACAATCAGGAATTGCGTGATCGGATTGAAACGCTGCGGGAACAACAAGCACAAGCTCCTACGTCGAAACAAGTGAAGCGAGAAATCAATGAGAGCAACAAGGACGCGATGATTGAATCACTGAAACGGAAGATTAAGAGATTAGAAGACGATAATAAACAACTTAGGGACCAATTAAAAGTAGCTTACGCAGAGGTATATAAAAAATTTTAGTTTTTCAGGAATAATCCTTTCCCTCCATGCTTGTTCAATAACGCCATATTGCCTAATAAGAAATATGGTAATCTACTCAAAAGTGTACAAAAATATGAGTTTAACATAAAAACTGTTACAGTAATTTATTAAAGAAAGGGTGAATTTTGTGGAATTTGATGTTCGATTATTAACGGAAAATGATTTAACAGCTGCATCAAAAGTATTTACAGAAGTTTTTAGTTCGGAACCGTGGGACGAACCTTGGTGTTATGAAACAGCTTATAAACGGTTTAAAGATATTAGAGATACACCTGGCTACATAGGAATTGGTTACTTCAACGCATCCGGTCAAATGATTGGGTTTTTAGTAGGAAATGAAGAACAATGGGCTAAAAACAGAAATTTTTATATTAATGAGATATGTGTTCTAAGTGATACACAGCAAAAGGGAATTGGAACAGGGCTATTAGAATACTTAAGAAAAGTCTTATCAGGGAAAGGGGTTTCGTCTGCATATTTAACGACAGAGAGAGGATTAGGCATGCCAGAATCATTTTTCACAAAGAACGGCTTTTATACTAATGAGTCTAGAATTTTAATGAATACGACCATCTTATAATCAAATTTTTGCTTGTTAAACTAATGGAGCGCGTTAGTTGAACAAGAAGTAAGAGGTTAATACATATTAGTCATGACTAATATGTATTAACCTCTATTTTTTATGACTTTTTACAATTTAGGTCTTGATAATGATTTTCCCCCTTTGGGGAACACACGTCGCTTCGGAGTTCCAAAGGCAAAATAAAAGGAGAGAAAACCAATGAGCAAAAAAATCTATGACATGATTACAAACCAAATTATCGAGAAGCTGGAACAAGGGGTTGTTCCTTGGAAAAAGCCTTTTAGAAACGGCATTGCCGTGAATTGGAAGACACAAAAACCGTATCGTGGCATCAATACCATGCTATTGGACGGTGGGGAATATGCGACATTTAAGCAAATCAAAGAAGCCGGTGGAAAAGTGAAGAAAGGGGAAAAGTCGCATATCGTTGTCTTTTGGAAAATGATTGAGGTGGAAGATCAAGAGACAGAAGAAGAAAAGAAAGTCCCCTTGCTTCGCTACTTCCGAGTATTTGACGTAGGTTCACAAGTGGAAGGTATCGAGCCAAAACGAAAAGAAGAAACCTTTGATCATGACCCGATCGAAGAAGCTGAAAAGATCAAGGAAGAATATTTTAACGCTCCTTCATTCAGTTTTGTAAGTGGTTCGGCTTACTATGTGCCGTTTGAAGATCGGGTGAACGTGCCGCCTAAAGAAGATTTTAAGGATGTAAACAAGTATTACAGCACCTTATTTCATTAAATCATTCACTCTACAGGACATAAAGAGCGATTAGACAGAGAAGGTGTGACAGGGACGATTAAGTTTGGTAGTGAAAACTACAGTAAAATAAGAACTTATAGCAGAGCTTCTATGCTATGCGGTGTAACCGGTATAGAAAACACGACGATAGATAAATTAAAGAACGATAAAACATTAATTGTAGGTGCTTCGCAGAAAGCTGATGTAAAATCATTGCGTGGCAAAGTCCATGAAAGTAAAAGGGTATCCGACAGCAGTGGCTTACCATCCCTTAGCTGTGAAACCCCGTCCTAATTTATGGTCATTATTTATAGAGGATTGGGAACTGCTTGCTAATCATTACCATAAGGAGTTTTCCTGAAAAAGAGTGAATCTTCTTCGCGTAAACCGCTACCGTTGATCAAGGGAAAGAGCTTGCCTGTTATCAACGTTTAATTCCCTTGTAAATCCCTGCAATACTGCCTGATTAATTTGGAAGCCTGCGTTTGGCTGATTTGTAATTCTTTGGCTACTTTCCGTGAGCTCTTGTGCTGTTTGTACGACCTTTCCACCATTTCTTTTTTTGCCAGCTCCACTGCTTCATTTAGAGAGGAAGGGGGAGGTTCACCTACTTTCTTTCCCTCTGTATAAATCCCCTCGGGTATATCTTGAACACCAACCACATCGCCGCTTATTATGATAAGTTTTTCAACAAGATTCTCCAATTGGCGGACATTTCCGGGCCATGAGTAATGTGATAATAGCTCGAGGCAGTCTTCGGAAATTAATTTATTCACTTCATAGATCCGGTTAAATTTATATAAAAAGTGGTATGTTATCGGAATAATGTCTTCTCTTCTTTCCCTGAGAGAAGGCATTTTTATATCAACTACATTGAGTCTGTAAAATAAATCTTCTCGAAAAGTCTGTTTTTTTACCATGTCGGCCAGGTTGCGGTTGGTAGCTGCTAAAATCCGGACATTCACCTTTTTTTCTTTATGTCCGCCGAGTGGAATGAACTTCTTATCCTGGATGACCTGGAGCATTTTTGCTTGAAGGGATAAAGGCATTTCTCCGACTTCATCAAGAAAGAGTGTTCCTCCATCCACGGCTTCCAGCAGTCCGGTCTTTCCTGAACGGTTGGCACCTGTAAAGGCGCCGGGAGTGTAGCCGAAAAGTTCGGATTCAATTAAATCTGCAGGAATTGCTGCACAGTTGATTGTAAGGAAGGGTCCGTTGCTTCTTCGGCTGTTTTTATGGATATGTTGAGCAATCATGCCTTTCCCGGTCCCTGATTCCCCTAGTATTAATATGTTAGAATTTGTCACTGCCACTTTTTGCGACATTTTTAATATATTTTTCATTTTTTCGTTATTTGTAATGATGTTGGCTGATTGATCTTCTTTCCGTTCTGACTGTATAGGGAAGTTATCTTTTGCATTCAGCATTTTGTAGCTTTGTATTTCCCTGGCTGTCGTAACAACCAGCTCGACTTCATTTTGTTCATTTGAAATGGGAATAGCTGAAGTCAGCAGCTCCGCCCCCAAAACAGTAGTTTGCTTGACAGAGATAGGCACTTTCTTCTCAAACACTTCCGGAAAAATGGAGGGAGTCCAATACCCCTCTTCCACTAACTCTTTACTCAGTTTTCCAATGACGTCTTCCTTATTCAACCCATAGTGTTTTTTACACGCATCGTTTACATAAATGATTTTCATATCCCCATCAAGAACAAAAATTTCATCGGAAGAGTAGTCCAAAATTTTAATTAATGTTTCCACGTCGAGATTATCCACATAATTAGAGAACACCGGAAGACCTCCTCGTCTTTAAAATAGAGTTGCCAAAAACTCGAATTGAGTGTATGCGTGCTCATAAATCGGTTCCTGCAAAATCAGTGCGGTATTTTTCGCGCTTTTTTTTTGGCACGGTTATTGCAAGTAATGATAGTAGAAGTTCACCTGAAATTGAGAAAGAAGCGGATAGTTGTTTTAAAAAATAAAGTTTATTGCAGTTTATATTAGAGGAAATTTTTAGAATTGTAAAACAATTTTTTCTGTTTCGTTTCGGGATCAAAGGAGGAGAGTAGTATGAAAGAAAATAGAGATATAGTGGATATTACAATCATTGGTGGAGGCCCCGCTGGCTTGTTTACTGCCTTTTATGCGGGCATGCGCCAGGCATCCGTGAAGGTCATTGAAAGCCTTCCGCAATTAGGAGGACAGTTATCAGCACTTTATCCGGAAAAAAATATATATGATATCGCCGGGCTTCCAAAAGTGAAGGCCCAGGAACTTGTCAGCAATTTAATAGAGCAAATGAACCAATTTGAAGTGCAGACATGTCTTGAAGAGATGGTTGAAAGTGTGGAAAAAGAGGAGGACGGAATATTTAAGCTCATGACGAATCAGAAGACCCATTATTCTAAAACAATTATCATTACGGCTGGCAACGGAGCATTTCAGCCGCGCAAGCTCAAAATGGAAAAAGAAAAGATGTTCGAAAAGACGAATCTGCATTATTCCGTACAAAACCTGAACCAGTTTACAGGTAAGAGAGTGGTTGTTTTTGGCGGCGGGGATTCAGCAGTTGATTGGGCGATGATGCTTGAACCTATCGCAAAAAAAGTCATCATTGTTCACAGACGAGATAAGTTTCGCGCTCATGAGCACAGTGTTGAGATGCTGAATCAATCTACGGTGGAAAAGCTGACACCGTACGTACCTGTAGAATTGATCGGAAGTGAGAGAGTGGAGAAGGTAGTTATCCGCGAGGCAAAAGGTGAAAAGACAGTGGAGCTAGAGGTCGATGATGTTCTTGTAAATTACGGATTTATAGCTTCTCTTGGACCAATCAAAGACTGGGAACTCGATATCTATAAAAACTCCATCCTTGTCAATTCGAAAATGGAAACGAACATAGAAGGCATTTATGCGGTCGGGGACATTTGCACGTATGAAGGAAAGGTGAAATTGATTGCTACCGGGTTCGGTGAAGCCCCTATCGCTGTCGGCAATGCAAAAGTTTATATTGATCCAACGGCAAGAGTTCAGCCGCTTCACAGCACGAGCGTCATGGGAGGTAAAGAAACTAATAAGAAAAAACAAAGAGCTTTGATTAACTAATGAATTAAAAAAGGGATTTCCGTGAGTTCCAAGGATTGGTCGGAAATAGAAATCCAAAAATGAGTTTCAATACACTCTATGAGTTTAAATGAACTCGTTTTGGATCTGTGTATGACGCCGTTTTATTAGCTGGAATGTTGTAAATACGCATCCATACATGTTGGCATTAAAATTGCAGTGTATAGGGGAAAGAAGATTATTCAAATTAAAAGCTTTTAAGACAGAGGGGAGAAAACGCGTTGAACGAAACAAAGGTGAAAAAACAGTTAAAATGAATGTCGAAGAGGTTCAAAGAAAAGAAAGAGCTTTGATTAACTAATTTAAGAGGTGATGTTCATGGCTTTCTATACAAAAGTGGATCAGGAAACTTGCATAAGCTGCGGAGCTTGCGGTGAAATTGCTCCGGATATCTTCGCTTATGACGAAGAGGGGATTTCTTTCAGCCTATTGGATAGAAACGAAGGAGCAGTTGAAGTTCCCGAAGATCTTGCTGATAACTTAGAAGATGCGTGTGAAGAATGTCCGACAGATTCGATCATGTTGGCAGAACAGCCTTTTGCAAAGCACGCTAAGAAGGGACAGACTGTTTAGGTATTGGTGATCCAAGTCTTGTTAGTAAAAAAAAGAATGGGTGAGTTTATATAAACTCACTGAGTTCAAATGAAACCGCCATCAACTTATATAAACCCTGTTTGGTGCACTGGAATGTTATAAATATTCAGCCATACATCTTGTTGCGAATTGCAATGTATGGCTGAAAGAAGATGACTCCAATTGAAAACTTTTAAAAACAGAGGGGAGAAGCCGAGATGAATAAAACGGAAACAATGGAGGCCTTCGACTACACGCTTCCATACAAAACGTATATAGATCCTCAAACATTTGCGGAAGAAAAGGAAAAGATCTTTTTGAATAGCTGGGTTTTATCCGGACATACGAGTCAGGTAGAGAAAGTTGGGGACTTCTTTACTTTTGAGATTGCCGGACAGCCCTTAATGATCAGCAGGGATAAAAATAATGAGCTGAATGCTTTTTACAACATTTGTCCTCACCGGGGAACGAAAGTAGAAAGAAATGAACAGGGAAATAAGAAAATCTTTATGTGTTCCTATCATGGCTGGACGTTTAAACTGGATGGCAAATTAAACAAGGCGCCAAATTTCAACACAAACGATTTAGGTAATCACAGCTGTATGACACCTGTGCAGCTGGAAGTATATAAGTCTATGATTTTTGTAAACTTAAACCCTGAGGCAAAACCGATGACGGAAATCCGTGAAGAACTGGTGAAAGACTTAGAGAAATACACTTTCCTGGATTCATTAAAAAAAATCCGCGTAACGGAAAGAGTCATTGAAGCAAACTGGAAAGCAGTGATCGACAACTACTTAGAGTGTGATCATTGTAAGCTTGCCCATCCGGAGTTTTCAAAGACTTTTGATATGAAGAACTATCATATTGATCTGCATGACGGCTATACATGTCAGTATTCCAAGCTGACGAATGAAACAAGTGAAGAACATGCTAAATTTTATTGGGTATGGCCTAATTTGATGATCAGCATTTACCCGGGGAAAGATGGGAATATGACAACAAGTCAAATTCTCCCTCTTTCTCCAAACCGATCCCTGGCTATTTACAGTTATTATTTCCAAAAAGACGAAATGACTGAAGAACAGAAAGAACTGATTCGATTTGTTGATCAGGTCAGGGAAGAAGATTTTGAGCTGGTGGAATTATTGCAGACAGGTTTTGATACACAGGCATTCAAACAAGGGATTTATTCTCCACAGGAATATGCCTTAAAATATTTTCATCAACGTTATGAAGAAGAAATGGACAATAATGATTTATCGGCTGGAAGGTAATAAAAATGGTTGGACTCTCTTCTTTATTGAGGGAGTCCAACGTTGAATAAATCTGTCGATGGCTTCCGATAGCGATAGAAAGTGAAAAGAATAATAGTGTGAATGAAAAAAAGCAAGAGGACAGAATTCAATCGTTTATGAACAGGTTACATCTAGAAAAAAATGGAGTCACTAATCAAAATGTAAAAAATTAAAGAGGATCTATCTATGGTTTCAAAGAAAATTATCATAGGAGGGGGTATTAAATGAGCAAGAAGGTATGGTTGTATATGTTCAGTATGGTACCAGCTATAGGAAGCCTGGTAGTTATTAATAAAACAGAGCCTTACGTCTTTGGGATGCCTTTTGTATTGTTCTGGCTGATGGCGTGGGTTGTATTGACTTCCGTGTTCTTATATTTGGTGAATATCCTGGATCCCGCTAATAAGGAGGAAGAAGAAATTTGAATATCTCTTTAGGGATAACATTCGGAATTTTAGCATTAGCCTGTTATTTGGGTGTCCAGGCCCGTAGAGGTAGAGATATGAATATGGAAGAATGGGCTGTGGGTGGTAGAAGTTTTGGTTCGGTCATCGTTTTTTTCCTGCTGGCGGGAGAAATGTTTACTACTTTTACCTTCTTAGGGGCAAGCGGTATGGCGTATGGAGTGGGAATGCCGGCGGTTTATGCGTTTAATTGCTTCTACTTCGTCATAGCATACTGGCTTCTTCCTCCGATTTGGAAATACGCGAAGAAGAACAATGTATTATCACAGTCAGATTTTTATGAGAAGAAATACAACAGTACCACTCTAGGCGTTGTAGTGGCAGTTATTGGAGTAATCGCCTCAATCGCCTACCTAGTTATGCAATTTGTCGGTCTTGGGATCATTGTTTCTGCATCTTCTTATGGGGCATTTCTCCAGGACTTGCTGTAGTCATTAGCGGGATTATAGTCACTGTGTATGTAATGGTTTCAGGTATGCATGGATCGGCATGGACCGCAGTTTTTAAAGATATTTTAACCCTGGGCGTTATAATCTTTATGGGTTTTTATTTCCCTTACCATTACTACGGCGGGTTTCAGTCAATGTTCCAAGCTATCGAAAGCGCGAAACCGGAGATGCTGCTTTTCCCGGATGAAGGGCTGAGCATTACTTGGTTTATATCCACAACTATCATGCTGGCTTTAGCCTTTTACTTGTTTCCTCATATGCAGAGCGGTATATTTTCATCAAGGAGTGCCAAGGCATTACGGTGGAATGCAGCAATCATGCCTTTATATCAGCTAATCATCGTATTTTCCATCATTATAGGCTTTTCTGCTATTTTACAAGTACCAGGTTTAGAGGACGCAGATATGTCTTTATTCAAGCTTTCCCAAGCTTCATTCGACCCCTGGTTTATTGGTGTAATAGGCGGTGCAGGTGCATTGGCGGCGCTTATCCCTAGTTCAATCGTGCTTGTATCATCAGCCACACTTTTAACTAAAAATATCTATAAAGTTTGGAAGCCACAGACAACTGATGCCCAGATTCGCAGGTTGAGCCGTTTGATGGTTCCTGTGCTCGTAATCGTAGCTATATTTTTTGCTTTAAATGAATCCAAATTGATTGGGCTCATCTACATCGCAGCATACAGTATTATCGTGCAGCTATTCCCTGCTTTATTTTTCAGTTTAATGAAGAAGAATCCGGTAAACAGCATAGGAGCCTTAACAGGAATGGCTATTGGTGTGATCATTGTCGCCTATACAACTGTTACTGAAACAACCTTGGCTACATTATTTCCTGAGCTGCCTTCCTATATTAAGGATATTGATATGGGATTAATCATTTTGGGCATTAACTTTGTGCTTACGTATGTGGTAAGCCTATTTATTAATAAGAGTGTGAAAAAGAACAGCAATCATCAACAAACCTTGGAAAGTCAGACAACGACACCCCACCAAAAGAAAGCATAATAAAGTAAGGTAATAGCTGAAAGTTTGACCCTGATGATTTTCTATTTCTTTTAATAACAAAATTAAAAACAGACATCTTGAGAGGTTTAGTCTCAAGGATCGTTAGACATTAATTCCCATTGAGCAGTAATAACTGTTTTAATAAAAAGATCTTTAGGAGGTTTCGTTATGTTAAAACCCTATTTAGTTGTAGAGTGGAATGATACAGAAACAGATGCAAAAGGCTGGCTGGTTGTTCATAATTTCGTGAAAGGCTATACGGGCGGCGGTACGAGAATGCATCCGTCCGTAACAAAAGAAGAGGTCGAAAGGCTAGCCGAGGCGATGGCTTATAAATATGTAGCCTGCGAGTGCGGAACGACCGGAGGGTGCAAAGCGGGGATTGCTTATGATTACAAAGCGCCAGATGCATACTCCGTATTAAGAAGATTTCTAATCGCTATGATGCCCTATATCGATATCGGAGTATCTTTAGGTAGTGATTTAGGTACTAAATATGAAGATGTACTCAAAATATTTAATGAGTTTGGTATTGATATCCCTATGACAAAATCCATGAAACAAGATTCCGAAGTCCTGCAAGGGATAAAGCATTTTGATGAACTATTGGCGACTAGAATGGACGGGTTGCTTTTAAATGATGTAGTAACAGGGTATGGTGCGGCATTTTCGGCAGATGAGGCCTGGAAGTTTAAAAAAGGACAAGAAGGAGCAAAAGTTGTGATCCAGGGATTCGGTTGTGTAGGAGCGAGCTGCGCATTGAAAATGTCTCATTTAGGCTATAAAGTCGTTGGAATTTCGGATGCAAATCTTTTAGTAACGTGTGAAGAAGGATTGGATGTTCAGAAAATGATTGATCATAAAAATATGTACGGAGAGATGGATCAAGCCTATTTTGAATCGCACTATACGGTAAGGCCCAACACAGAATGGCTCGATGTGGACTGCGACATTTTAATTCCATCTGCGTTAGAGGATGTCATTAACAAGTCTAATGCTGATATCGTAAAAGCAAATTTAATTGTGGAAGCAGCGAATATCCCGATCTCCACTGAAGGAGACGAAATGATTAGACAAAGGGGAATTGATATTGTCAATGATTTTGTTACTAACCTGGGGCGATAAGGTTTTATGATGCTGTTATTTTTGGACTGGTAGCCCCCAATCCTCAAGCTGTAATTGATGATATTGAAAAACTATGCCGAAAAAATACGCATCATTTGTTTATGGAATCTAAAAAGCAAAACAAATATCAAAGGGATGTAGCTTATGAAATATTCGAACCGACCATTAGTGATTTATTAGAATATGCAGAACCATCCCAGGAAGCGGCTTCCCATTAACCGTGAATAATATCAATTTCTGAAACCGCTTACTAAAGGCGCGTTCTAAAATTTAGAGCTGGGGGGAGATTTCATGCAAACAGAACCAGAGGGCCAACCGAAAAAATTGCAGCGTGCGATGAAAAGCAGACATTTATTTATGCTGTCCATAGGTGGAGTAATTGGAACGGGACTATTCATGGGATCAGGATATGCGATCAGTGAAGCAGGACCAGTGGGGGCGATTGCTGCCTATTTGGTCGGTGGTTTACTAATGTACCTGGTAATGGTTTGTCTAGGAGAATTATCGGTAGTGATGCCAGTATCTGGTTCATTTCAGGCCCATGCAGAGAAGTATATTGGTCCTGCAACTGGATTTACAATCGGTTGGGTTTACTGGATGAGCTGGGCTCTTTACGTGGGATTAGAGTTTATAGCGGCTGGTTTACTCATGGCTAGATGGTTTCCGGATACACCGGTATGGGTGTGGTGTACATTTTTCGCTTTGCTCCTGTTCACCATAAATGCTCTGGCAACGAGAAGCTTTGCCGAGACGGAATATTGGTTCTCAGTAATTAAAGTGCTTACCGTGATCCTGTTTGTTGTTATTGGTGGGGCAGCAGTATTTGGGTTAATTTCTATGGAAGGGCATTCCGCTCCTTTTCTGACCAACTTTGTCAGTGACGGATTATTTCCTACAGGATTCACGGGTGTGTTTATATCAATGATGACGGTGGTGTATGCATTCCAGGGTTCCGAAATTATGGGGGTCGCGGCAGGTGAGACAGAAAATCCTGAAAAAAGTATTCCAAGAGCGATTCGGACCATCGTTATCCGTATTTTGCTTTTCTATGTTCTGGCAACTTTTGTCTTATCCGCTATCGTCCCGTGGCAAGAAGCAGGAGTGCTCGAAAGCCCATTTGTGACCGTATTTGAAATGATAGGTATTCCTTATGCAGCTGATATTATGAATTTCGTTATCTTGACTGCAGTTCTTTCAGTAGGGAACACGGGGCTGTATGCCTGTACAAGAATTCTTTTTTCTCTTTCGCAAAGCGGAATGGCCCCAGCTGTATTTGGAAAAATCAATCGGCGCGGTGTACCTATGAACGCATTACTTGTTACTCTTGCCTTTGCGTTGCTTTCTTTACTTACTAGTGTGGTAGCAGAGGAAACATTATTTGTAGTGTTACTTGCTATTAGCGGAGTTGGAGGAGTGCTGACTTGGATGTCGATTGCCTTCGCACAATACAGATTTCGCAAGCAGTATATCAGAGGAGGCGGAAAGGTGGAGGATCTAAAGTTTAGAGTGCCTTTCTTCCCTTTTGTGCCAATTCTCTGCCTCGTAATGTGTGTAGGTATTTTCGTATTTACCGCTTTTGACCCGACACAGCGTACGTCACTATATTGGGGGTTCAGCTTCGTTGCTGCTTGTTATCTTTTCTACTATTTTAGATATACCAGAAGGAAGGCAAACGCACCTATCTTAACAAAAGAACAGTCCGATAAACAAACTAGTTAGATAGAAATGAATTATGAAAGAGCCAATTTGCCTTCACGATGATAACAAACTTTTAACAACAGAAACACATGGTACGGCAACTACTACAAAGTATCTTTTTCTACTTGAACCCGGATAATTTTGATTTAAAAAGAAAATGAAAGAAAACTTGAAATCTTGGGAGGATTACAATGACTAGTCAAATAGAGTTTACTGTGTCAGATGCGCTAGTGAAAGAACTTTTACAGTCGGGGGTCGAAGTAGTTTATGGCATTGTCAGTATCCATAACATGCCGATATATGATGCGATCTTGCGGGATGGGAATATCCGCTTAGTTACAGCCCGTGGAGAAAGCGGTGCGGTCAATATGGCAGATGCATATGCACGCGCTACTGGTAAGCTGGGAGTCGTCATGACAAGTACGGGTGCCGGAGCCGGAAATGCAGCAGGTTCCCTAACAGAAACCTGGAATTCCGGTACTCCGCTTCTCCATATTACCGGAGAAGCCGATTCTCATTATATAGGGACGGATCAGCGTTATATTCATGAGTGCAAAGATCAATTGAAAATGATGGACGGTGCAAATAAACATGCCTATTTGTTAAAGCGGCCGAAACAAATCACACCGTTTCTCCGCAAAGCGATTAAAGAAGCACGCACTACTCCGACAGGACCTGTAACGGTTTCCATTCCTACTAATTTCCAAACTGAAGTGATCCCGTATAACCAATTGGTGGAAGCAAGAACAGGCGAAGCAGAAAGTAGTGTAGAGATTCCAGATGATGTGGTGAAAAAAATCCAGGAAGCGAAAAGGCCTGTCATCTGGGCAGGAAAAGGAGTCATCGCTTCGGGGCTTCCGAGGAGCTCAAACAGTTAGTGGACTTGATTCAGCCGGCCGTCATCACCAGTGAATCAGGCAAAGGCTCCATTCCTGAAAATCATCCATTATGTATCGGTAATTTTGCAGCTACCCCTCAAGTCGAGGATCTATTGAGGAAGTCAGATTTACTCATTAGCATCGGGGTCCGCTTTCGAGGCGAGGAAACATACGATTGGACGCTGCCGACGCCTGAAAATCATATCAATATAGATGCGGATCCGCATGCATTTAACCGTAATTTTGATACGCTATACGGGTTGGTTGGGGATGCTAGGGCAATTTTACAAAAGCTGAACAACTTCTTGTCTGATAAGAATATTTCTCCAGATCCGGCATATGTGGATGAAGTGGAGTCCGTACGTAAAAAAGTCCGGGATGACCTTCGCAGCAACATCGGTCCATATTGTGAAATCGCTGATGCTATGCGTGAGCTCATGCCGGCGGATACCATTCTGGTAAGGGATGTGACGATACCGAGCTACACGTGGGGAAATAAACTGATCGATATTTACGAACCCAATACCTCCATTTATGCGACCGGGGGAGGAATCGGTCAAGGCTTGCCGATGGCTATCGGGGCGCAGATCGGCCAGGAAGAGAACCCTGTAGTTCTGATCGCTGGTGACGGGGGATTCATGGTGAACGCCGGTGAGATGATTACCGCTATCCAGGAGGATGCACCTATCACGGTTGTTTTATTCGATGATGGCGGCTACGGCATTTTAAGATACTTACAAGAAGCCGCTTATGGCAGACGCACGTCCGTTGATTTGAAAAATCCCGATTTCGTTATGATGGCAAAGTCTATGGGGTTTGAAACTGAAAGGGCAAGCTCTGTGGATGAGTTCAAACAATGTTTGGAAACGGCTCTAGCAAGCCGAAAGCCATCTATGGTTGTAGTTGATGTGGATGCTTTAGAACCGATGAATTATGAGGAATCCGACGAATATATTGATTCATTCCGCCCTAAGAAGTCCTAATTACGCGGAACACGCTCGATTTTTTAAAAAGATGATTACATGAACATCGAAGTCAGCTGGAAATAGTAAATTAATTGGATTGTAATGAATAGGGAAGCTGGCTTCGAAAACTCGCAATACCTAGCTGTGAAACTGGGGAGGAACCAATATTATGTCAAAAAAATTGAACATGTATATGAACGGCGATTGGGTAGAATCAAGCAGCAACGAGACATTCGATATTATTAACCCTGCCACACAGGAAGTCATTGCCATAGCACCAAAAGCTACCAAAGAAGAAACAGAAGAAGCAATAAAAGCAGCAAAGCGTACTTTTGAAAGCGGCGTATGGTCCTATTTACCGCCGCAAGAGAGAGCAAGAGTTCTCCTGCAAATTGCGGAAAAAATGGAAGAGCATTTAAACGAGCTTGCTGAACTGGAAGTGCAAAATAACGGAAAAACTAAACGAGAAGCCGAGTCTGATGCTCAAGAAGCAATCAATAGTTTCCGTTATTATGCGGGACTGCTGAACATGCCGGACGGCCAAACATATGAATATTCTGATGATATGCAAACACTGATCGTTAAGGAACCTATAGGAACAGCCGGGTTGATCGTACCCTGGAACTTTCCGTTATTAATGAGTGTATGGAAGATTGCACCTGCACTCGCCGCAGGAAATTCAATTATCTTGAAGCCGGCTGAAATCACTCCTATAACAGCGGTAAAACTATTTGAGCTTATAGATGAAACCGATTTGCCGAAAGGAGCAGCCAACCTGTTGCTGGGCTCAGGCTCGGTCGTTGGCCAAACAATAGCAGAGAGTGAAGACGTGGATATCGTTTCTTTCACCGGCAGTACAGGGGTTGGGCGCCATATTATGACAGCTGCAACAGGCAACATGAAAAAAGTCTCACTAGAGCTGGGAGGGAAATCTCCGAACATCATCTTTGACGATGCCGATCTAGAAACAGCGGTTGATTATGCTTTATATGGCATTTTTTTAGGCGCGGGGCAAGTTTGTTCTTCAGGAAGCAGAATCCTTGTTCAAGAAGGAATCTACGATAAGTTTGTGGAAAGATATGTTGAAAGGGCAAAGGCAATCAAAGTTGGTCCCGGGAACGACGAAAAAGCAGAAATGGGGGCGATCGTCAGCCGAAAGCATCTTGAAAGCATACTAGAATACGTGAAAATCGGAATAGAGGAAGGGGCAAATCTTGCACTTGGCGGCAGCCAAATTAAATGGGGCGAGCTGGAAAAAGGCTTCTTCCTAGAACCCACCATTTTCATAGACGTTACCAACTGCATGCGAATCGTACGAGAGGAAATATTCGGCCCAGTAGTAACTGTACAAAAGTTCAAAGACGAAGATGACGCGATCAAGGACGCCAATGATACTGACTTTGGCTTGGCTGGTGCTGTATTTTCCAATGATCAAAATAAAGCCTTGCGCGTTATTAAAAGAGTGCGTGCCGGCATCACATGGGTGAATGCCTATCACCTGACAAACGTGCAAGCGCCGTGGGGTGGTTACAAACAAAGCGGTATCGGCAGAAGCTTGGGCACATACGGCTTGGACGAATATCAAGAAACGAAACAAATAAATATGAATTTGGCACCAAAACCCCTTCATTGGTTTGAAGAAGGGTAAACAAGTGCAGATGAACATCCGGCCACTGGTTGGCCGGTTTTTTTAAGGTTTTAAAAATTTGGAAAGCCCACCTTCAGGGAGAAAGACTATAATAACTAAGATAGCAAGAATTCAAGCCCCTCCTATATCCCTCAATAAAGGGATAAAAAAATTGTATTGACTTTTATCATACACGATTGATATAATAAATTTGCGTAATATTCTAAAAATTACCTATCTTACTTCTGGTTAGGCATCCCCTTTCCAGATCAGTGAAGAAAGGCATTATTTCAAAATAAAACTGTCAAATCTAGTAGACTCTATTGAGAGACAATAGAGCGATATCCTAGATAAAAAGCCAGTTAAGCACACATGGACATAAACCCATGTGTGCTTAACTGGCATTTTATTTTTGCAAATAAAGAAATAACAAAAGCAATTAAGGAGGGTTTTCATGAGAACACAAATTTATAAGTACTCTTTAACAAGATGTAGACATCATGGAAGAGTTACCTAATCAGAGTTAATGTGGAGTTTTAAAAGAGGTTTTTATACTAAATCGATAAGGAGACTAATTATGCATAATGGAAATATTATCTTTATTGCCGGCCATGCTCGACTCCCGGAGGGGATGGCTGCACAGAGTATGTTTCACACATTAACAGTTACAGCAGAATTAGACCGTCAATACGGAGTGATTTTACAATGTTCATGCACACTGGTCACCGAGCATGGGCGAGATTTTATTCATCACCTCTTACAAGGCTACAGTTTACTTAACGGTGTTCAGGATCCGGTCAACGCGATTGAGCAAAATTATTTTGGTAAAGCTAAAAAAGCAATTATTGTAGCCTTAAAAGATTTATACACCCAATATGAGGTTGTAAGAAAAGAACGCACACATGGAGTGAAGGTCTAATGTATGATTACGTGATCGTCGGGGCAGGAATCGTAGGTCTAGCCGTCGCTTATTCGATTCAAAAACACCGTCCGGAAGCATCCATCGCAATTTTAGATAAAGAAAAACAGGTAGCCACCCATCAAACAGGACATAATAGCGGGGTGATTCATTCTGGTATTTACTATAAGCCCGGGAGTTACAAAGCCCGATTTGCCAAAGCCGGTAATGAGTCAATGATTACGTTTTGCGAAGAGCACGGCATCGCCTATGATCAGTGTGGCAAGGTAATCGTAGCAACCAGGGAAGAACAACTGCCTGCTTTACAAAAATTATATGAACGTGGACAGGATAACGGATTAACGGTTCATTGGTTAGAGCAGGAGGCTCTTTTACAACGGGAACCGTACGTGAAGGGGCTGCAGCTATAGAAGTACCGTCTACAGGTATTGTGGATTACAAAGGAGTGAGTGAAACACTTGCACTTCTGATCAAAGAAAAAGGAGCCGATCTTTATTTAAATGCAGAGGTCAAGCGTATTGATGAACAAGATGTGGTAACGATCGAGACCAGTCAGCAAACGATACGCGGGAAAAAGATGATCAACTGTGCAGGATTGCATAGTGATCGGATTGCTGAGCTGACTGGTTATCATTTGGATATGCAAATTGTACCTTTCCGAGGAGAATACTATCAGCTAAAAGAAGCTTCTAAACATCTTGTACAAGACCTCATATATCCTGTTCCAAATCCGGATTTTCCGTTTTTAGGTGTTCATTTCACTCGTATGATTGATGGCAGTGTAGAGGCTGGACCAAACGCTGTTCTCGGATTTAAGCGAGAAGGTTACACAAAAAAGGATTGGAGCATAAAAGACTTATCCCAGGTACTTGGCTCCTCAGGGTTTTGGCGATTGGCTTCTTCTTATATGAAGGAGGGAATGGGGGAGATGAAACGTTCCTTTAGTAAAAAAGCATTTGTCAGGGGATTACAAGAATTGATCCCATCTCTTACCGAGGACGATGTTGAACCAGCACCTGCAGGAGTGCGAGCTCAGGCCATGCGTTCAGATGGTACCTTGGTCGATGACTTTTATATCATTGCAGGGAAACGCAGTTTTCATGTGTGCAATGCTCCTTCTCCAGCAGCAACTAGTGCTTTGCAAATTGGAGAAGAAGTGTTTCGCAAAATGGAAGAAAAAAACTCCTATGCAATTTAAGAAAATATTTTGACAATTATATATTTATTTTGTATAGTAAAGATAACGCTTACCTCGTTAGGGAGTTTATCCTTTTCATTTCGTAAGCGCACGAATTATCATGATCATATAATTCTACAACTATAATGCTGTTTAATAGGACGTGGCCTTTCTTGATCAAAGGAAGCCGTACCGTCTGTTAGAGCCAGCCTTTCTTACCATTAAAATTGGTAGGTTAAGGCTGGCTTTTTGTATGAAATTTGAAAAACCATTAATTTAGGAGGAATGAACATGAGTATTACGGAAAAAGAAGTACTCGACTTTACTCAAAAAACGAAGCATTACAAAATCGCTATTCATCCCCAAAGTGATCGAATGTATCATATTACGATTGAAAAGACGGCATTTGAAGCCTTTTTTGAAAAAATAAAAAATATCGGGGTACAAGAGCTCGAATATATTCCATATACGCGATTTATTGTATCAAATGCATTGCAGGAAACACTCGGCGAAGCCTTCACAAAAACAGTGCAAAGTATTTTACAAGATCGTCAAACGGGTGGTTTTACCATTGGACTCGATGAAGACATAACAGACACGGATCAATATGTTCTGTTCTCCACTGCATTAACGCATTTGATTGGAGAATGCAACTTTGATGCAATGTCAGGGAAATACTACGCCCGGTTCAAGGTAAAACATACTGATGAAAGTGATTCATACCTTCGTCAGGCATACCGATTGTTTACTTTTCACACGGACGGAACATTCGTTGACGAATCAACTGACTGGCTCTTAATGATGAAAATGCAAGAAAGAAACGCCGTGGGTGGAGAATCCCGATTGTTGCATTTAGATGATTGGGAGGAATTAGACAAGTTTTATAATCACCCTTTTGCCAGCAAAGAGATTACGTATAAAGCACCGGCAAGTAAAAACGTGAATCAGGATGTTAAAAGGAAAACCTTCTTTCATCACAATAACGAACCATGTATTTGTTTCATCGATCAATTTGCCAATCCAGCTTCGATTGAGGAAGCTAAGTATTTGCGTGATTTATCTAACTCGATGGAAGAAGATAAACATGTAGTAGAATTAGATCTTCCTGTAGGTCACCTTGTAATGGTAAATAACTTATTTTGGTTGCACGGCAGAGCAGCGTTTGAAAAAAATGAGGAGCTTGACCGTGAACTCCTTCGACAACGGGGAAGGTTTAAACAGTAAGTAGTTTCCTTTTCAACTAAGAAACTTCTTTTAAATACCAATTCTTAATAAGCTGTTTAGTTTATTTTGATTTAGGAAAGAAACCTTAAATAATAGGTTTTACTAACTGTTAAGCCTAATTGACCTATCGAAAAGATAGGGCAGTTCATAGATCAGAGCCAGTTATATGTGTGGGGTTTCCCTTAAGGATTCCCCTACTATAATTGGCTTTTCTCTGCAAAAAGGAAGTATCAATATTTTAGAGGGATTAACATTGTAGCTATAACAGTTTATATAATGGCAACCTTCATTGGTTTCATGTTCTTTTCAGATTTAAGCTTTAATGTCTCAACGATACTAGCTGCTATTTTTTATTATATAGCAGCTAGATTATTTAGAAGGAAATATCCTGTTATGGTGCAAGAAGAAACAGAACATATTCTAGATTTCAAATCTAATAAAGAAATTGTCCTACAATAAGGGATCAGACAACATTTGGATCAGGTTCTGGATTAATAGAGGTAATGGGGAGGATAAAAGATGAGTCATTCAAACTACATTAACGGCCAATGGCAGGAACCTATTTCTGGCGATTATAAAAATAACGTCAGCCCTCACGACAGTCAAGAAATTGAAGAATTCCCTGTCAGTACAGAAGCAGATGTACAAAAAGCCATCAGTTCAGCAAATAAAGCTTTTCCCTCTTGGAAAAAGCTCTCCTATCAACAGAGAGGTACTTACTTACTAAAAGCAGCAGAAATTTTAGAAGAGAACACAGAAGAAATTGGACGAGATCTTACGCTCGAGGAAGGGAAAACTTTAACGGAAGGCATTGGCGAAACACGCCGTGCGATTAATATCCTTAAATACTATGCAGGAGAAGCAATGCAGCCAATTGGCAGTGTTATCCCTTCAGCTAACTCGGAAACCACGGTTTATACCAAACGCACACCATTAGGCCCTGTGGGATTAATTACCCCGTGGAATTTTCCTATCGCTATTCCAGCATGGAAGATGGCTCCAGCCTTAATTTACGGCAACACTGTTGTTATAAAACCAGCAGACTTAACACCTAAGTGTGTATATCACCTTATGAATGCCTTTCATGAAGCTGGTTTGCCAGCAGGTGTTGTTAACTGTGTATTTGGACGCGGTTCTGTGGTTGGAAACGAACTTGTAGAAAACCGGGGGATTAAAGGTATCTCATTTACCGGGTCTAACTCAGTTGGCAGAGCTATTCAAAGTAAAGCAATGGCTAACGGTAAAAAGGTACAACTTGAAATGGGTGGTAAAAATCCATTGGTCATATTAGCTGATGCCGGAATCGATAATGCAGTTGAGCTGGCCATCAAAGGAGCTTATCAATCCACCGGGCAAAAATGCACAGCAACCAGCCGTGTGATCGTAGAAGAAGAAATCTATGAAAGTTTCCGTGATCGACTGATAGAACGTACTCAAAGTCTAAAGGTAGGAAATCCATTAGTAGATGATTCTTTTATGGGACCATGTGTATCCCAATCCCAGTACGAAACAGTGCTCCGTATGATTGATCAAGGAAAAAATGAAGGTAACCTTCTTTGCGGTGGGGAATCGATAAAAACATCTGAACTCGAAAACGGTTATTATATCCAACCAACCATTTTTGAACTCTCGTCTCAAAATGCACGTATAGCGACAGAAGAGATCTTCGGCCCAGTTATCGCTTTATTAAAAGCTGCTGATTACCAAGAAGCCGTTCAGATGGCCAATGACACAGAATTTGGACTGAGTGCATCCATATGCACCAATAACCTAAGCCGGGCTCAGCAATTCATCGATCAAATCGAGGTAGGCATGGTACATGTGAATTCTGAAACTGCAGGCGCGGAACCACAAATACCGTTTGGAGGAATGAAAAATTCCAGTGATGGCCCTCGAGAACAAGGTAAAACAGCCATTGATTTTTACACCCAGGTCAAGACCGTATATTATGACCAGCACAGATAGCAGGCCTTGCGCCTGCTTTTTATTACGGTTATTTTCCCTTTTGCCCTTCGAATCGTAAAAAAGCACAAATCTTCTAACCTTCCAATGGGGCAGGTACCGCATTCCTTTCCCCATTGGAAGGTTAGAAGATTAAAAACCGTCAATACATTTTCACGGCATTTCCATCTATCAGTTAGTCTTATCATCTTTCTATATAACAGCCATTAATTATCCGTATAATTTCAAGACCATTTTCTGTGCTATGGTTTAAAAAAAGATGGAAAGGAGTATGTTGAAAATGGCACAACAAGAAATTACGGAGAAATTAGATGAGGTACCTTCTTCAGGGCAACAGAAAAAATCAGGAAAGAGACCGAATCGGGCGTTACCGTGGATCGGCGGAATTGCATTCACTTTTTTCATTGCATTATTGGGGCTTGGGTTAGCAAAAATACCTGGGTTTGACCGCGTAGGCCCTCTTGCTTGTGCAATCATCATCGCCATCATTTGCCGTCAAATTTGGGAATATCCCGAGAAAATCCGTCCGGGAATCGAATTTTCCGCTAAAAAATTACTTAGGTATGCCATTGTGTTATACGGATTAAAATTAAATATTGCGGTTATCTTTAATCAGGGTATGCCCTTACTAGTTCGTGATATCGGAACCATTGTTTTTGCCATGGCAATTATGCTGTTGATAGCGAAATGGTTAAAGGCCGATTTTGTATTATCCCTTCTCCTTGCAGTCGGAACAGCCGTTTGCGGTGCAGCAGCTATTGCAGCTGTATCACCAATTGTGAAATCTGAAGAGGAGGATACGGCGATCGGGGTAGGTATTATTGCTTTAGCCGGAACCGTTTTCGCTCTACTTTATACTGTGATTCGACCTTTCTTGCCTATATCCGGTTCCGACTATGGGGTTTGGTCTGGGATAAGTTTACATGAAATTGCTCATGTTGCCTTAGCTGCTGCACCTGGAGGAGAAGATGCATTAGCTATTGCTCTATTAGCTAAATTAGGTCGAGTCTTTTTATTGGTTCCTTTATGTTTTATTCTAATGTATTGGATGAAGAAGCGAAACGTTAATGATGCTGGTAAAACAAAGGTGGATTTCCCGTGGTTTTTAATTGGCTTTATCGTCATGAGTCTCTTTGGAAGCTATGTCATTGGGGAATATATTGAAATACCGGTAACAATCATGGATGGAATAGCTTATCTATCCACGTTTATTCTAACCATGGCGATGGTTGGACTCGGATTAAACGTCAGTTTCCAAGCTTTGCGAACAAAAGCGTCCCGTCCGTTTATTGCGATGCTCATTACATCTTTACTGTTATCTGTCCTTACCTTTTTCACCTTATAGTTGTTTTTAAAAAGTTTTTAGTTTCAAACAGACGAATATCCTATGTTGACTTGTTTCGGGATCACGCTTATAACAGGGGTCCTCGTGAACAGCGTAAAGATTATATACCATATAAAAGCTTCCTTCCCACTTTATAATATTTTCCTATTTCAGTTATTAAGGATTCTGATATCAGAATTTATTGAAAATTTCGAACCGGCAAGTTTATAATTTAGATATAGATGAACTAAATAAATTCATAACCTACTTGAAAGGATTACGAATAGATCTGCAATCGAGTAGGATCAGTGAAAGGGGGATGTGATGGATAGAGAGATTAAACTTTACTTGGCATTGAAACCGCTTGCAAATTGGTAGATGTTTTATTTTGAAAAAAGTGGAGGTCTCACCAATGTCTTTAGATCATACAAACCCTGTTCCACTTCATATTCAACTGAAGGAGATCTTAGAAAAAGAAATTTTTGACGGGAAATATAAAACAAAAATTCCGAGTGAAAGGGAATTTATGGAGGATTTCTCGATTAGCCGTAGCACAGTCAGAGAGGCCATTAATCTTCTAGTCCGGGATGGCGCTCTAGAAAAAAAGAAGGGTAAAGGGACATTTATTTCATTTAAGCCTATTCAAGAATGGTTAGGGTACTTAGGCAGTACGACAGAAACGATTCGCGGAATGGGGATGAAGCCGGGAGCAAAACTAATTGACCACGGGATTATTAAACCAGATCAATCAGTTAGTACATTAACCGGACTTGATGTTGCATACTTTATTAAAAGGGTTCGCTATGCAGACGACGTTCCAATCGCCATAGAAAATCAATACTACCCCGTCGAGATCGGGAGAAAGCTTGCGCAATATGACTTAGATAACGCAACCCTTTACGATTTACTTGAGAAGAAATTGGAAATACATTTTGCAGATGCAGAGCAAATGATCACGAGTGGTCCATTTCATGAAAGCGATGCAAAACTTTTAGGTGTATCTCCAGCTTCATGTACTTTGATCATCAATCGAATGATTTATGATAACGAAGGGGATCTCGTTGAATATCAAGAAGGCTTCTACCGTTCAGACATGTATTCGTTTTCTATCAATTTATCAAGAAAAAATAGCTAACTAGGATTATTTCATCTTTAAACTGGTCCGGACAATGCGATGTCCTGATGACCTTGTAGGAACAAGGCAGATGGAAGAATGATTCATTACAAAGAGGAGGAAAGCAAATGATTATAGGGATACCTAGGGAGATAAAGAATAACGAAAACCGTGTGGCTATTACACCTGCTGGAATAACGGCTTATAGAAAGGCAGGCCATGAAGTTTGGGTGGAAAGTGGTGCCGGGGTAGGCAGTGGGATTTCTGATCAAGAGTATAAGGCAGCTGGAGCCATAATCATGCCTTCACCGCAAGATGTTTGGGAAGCTGAAATGGTGCTCAAAGTGAAAGAACCGCAGCCAGAGGAATATCAATACTTCCGTGAGGGATTAATCTTGTTCACTTATCTTCATCTTGCTGCGGAACCGGGCCTTACCGCAGCACTTCTAGAATGCAGAGTTACTGCCATCGCCTATGAAACCATCCAACTAGACAACGGTGCCCTTCCATTACTAACGCCTATGAGCGAGGTAGCTGGAAGAATGTCTATACAAATTGGGGCTCATTTTTTAGAAAAGTTAAATGGCGGAAAAGGCACCCTTTTAGGTGGAGTACCCGGGGTTCAAGCAGGGGATGTTGTCATTCTCGGCGGAGGTATAGTTGGGACGAATGCAGCTAAGATGGCATTGGGTTTAGGTGCCAATGTGACTTTGCTGGACATTAACCCTAACAGACTAAGAGAATTGGATAATGAATTTAGCGGTCAAATCAACACGGTTATGTCAAATGAATTCAATATTGCAGCTGCAGTGGAAAGAGCGGATTTATTGGTTGGCGCGGTATTAATCCCCGGTGCAAAGGCTCCTCAACTAGTTGTAGAGGACATGGTCAAAACGATGAGGGATGGTTCAGTTATTGTTGACGTGGCCATTGATCAGGGGGGATCCATTGAGACAGCCAATCGAATTTCGACTCATGATCAGCCAACGTATGTGAAGCATGGGGTCGTCCATTATGCAGTCGCCAATATCCCTGGGGCCGTATCAAGTACATCGACTTATGCTTTGACAAACGTGACAACTCAGTACGGTGTGTTACTTGCAAGTAAAGGATATAAGCAAGCGATCAGCGGAAATAAAGCATTAGCCCAAGGGATTAACACGTTAAAGGGATACGTTACACATCCAGCGGTAGCGAAAGCCTTAGGTTTACCTTATCAACCGGCCGAATTATTGCTAGAGGATTTAGCCACCACTTCATCATGATTTATTCGTAAAGGAAAGACATTAGATGTAGCTTGATGTTTCTGTTGCCGATTTCTAAAGCTTGTATCTTAATCATCTATTAAAGGGGATGAATGTGATGAAGGTAAAAGAAGAAATGGATAGTTTGGTGAAAAAGGATACGGATCATCTATGGCATGCCATGCATCGTCATGTTGAAAACCAACCAACGATGGTCGCGGAATCTGGTGAGGGTTCATGGTTTACAGATGTGAATGGGAATAGATATTTAGATGGGGTATCAGGGTTATGGTGTTTAAATTTAGGTCATGGCCGACAAGAAATCATTGATGCTGCAAGTGAGCAAATGAAGCAATTATCATATTTTCCATTGACGTTGAGCCATATGCCGGCTATTAACTTATCGGCGAAAATCAGTCAACTTTTAGGGGGATCCTATAAAACATTTTTCTCAAATAGCGGATCTGAAGCCAACGAAGCTGCCTTTAAGATTGCTCGTCAATATCACGATCAAAACGGAAATCCTGGAAAGTACAAATTTATTTCAAGATACCGTGCGTACCATGGAACGACCTTAGGGGCATTAAGTGCAACAGCGCAAGCGAATCGTCGTATGAAATATGATCCAGGTGTACCGGGCTTTCTCCATACCCCGCCTCCATATAGTTACCGTAGCCTTTTTGATGAAGATGCGGAAAAAAGCGATTTAATCGCCGCAGAAATGATTGATCAAATGATTACGTGGGAGGGGGCAGAATCCGTAGCCGGTGTCATTATGGAGCCGTTTATTTCTGGCGGGGGAGTCATCATACCATCTAAAGCCTATTTAAAACGAGTTTCCGAGATTTGTAAAAAACATGATGTGCTCCTAATAATGGATGAAGTGGTTTCAGGCTTCGGACGTACCGGAAAGATGTTTGGATTCATGCACACAGAGGGTGTTGAACCAGATATCGTTACGATGGCAAAAGGATTGACAAGTGGTTACTTGCCATTAGGGGCAACGGCCGTTAAATCTGACATCTACGAAAAATTTAAAGAAGCCGGTGACCATAACCACTTTAGACACGTTTCCACATACGGGGGACACCCAGCATCGTGTGCGGTTGCCTTAAAAAATATTGAAATTATTGAGAGAGAAAATCTTGTGAATCGAGTCGATGAGCTAGGGGAAACCATTTTAGGGCAACTAAAAGAGTTGATCGAACACGAGAATGTCGGCGAAGTCAGGAGCGTTGGTTTCCTTTATGGCATCGAAATGGTCGAGGATAAGCAGACCAAAAAACCGGCCTCCGACCAATTGATTGGTTCCATTATTGGGAAATGTAAAGAAAATGGATTAATTATCGGACGCAACGGTGACACCGTACCTGGTTACAATAACGTACTAATTATAGCGCCACCCCTCTCCTCAACAGAAGATGATTTAGAGTTTGTAGTGAATACAGTGAAGTCAGCGTTTTATGATTTAAAAGCCTACGTTAAAATCGAAAAAACAAGTAAAAATTGAATTAGCAGCTTATTGCTAGGTGTTCTTTGAACACCCTCTCATAGAAAGGTGAGCGATTATGAACTATGAGAAGCTACAAACTTTCATCACAGTGGCTGGTAAGAAAAGCTTTTCTGAAGCAGCTAAATTACTCTATTTATCCCAACCAACGATTACATCCCAGATAAAATTACTAGAAAAAGACTTGAATACGACATTGTTCGAACGAACGACGAAACAGGTTCAACTAACACAGGCTGCCAATGTTCCTTATCGTTATGCTAAAGAAATCATCAAGATAAGCGAAACAGCTGAAAAGGAAATTATGAGCATGTCTGATCAAGTTTATGGTGACCTAAAAATCGCCTGCAGCCTAACCATTGGTGAGAATATTCTTCCGCAAATTTTAGGGGAGTTTAGAAAAGAATATCCTTTGACGTCTATCATCGGGATGTAGTGTTGAAGTCTACAGCAGAATTATTTCTTCATTCTATTAAACCTTTAGATAAAAAATTAACGTTAGAATCCCCAGTATGCTAGACAGGGGAATAAATATATATAATTAATTTAGGAGGAATTTCGTATGGCAAAAGTAGAGTCCGAAGTGAAGCAACTGAGAGGGAAAAAGGTTAAAATGACGCCAAGTGAAGCGATTGTAGAAACCCTAGTGGCTGAAGGAGTAAAAGAGGTTTATGGAATTTTGGGGTCGGCGTTTATGGATATGCTTGATCTATTACCTACTGCCGATATTCGGTTCCTGCCGGTACGTCATGAACAAACAACCGCACATATGGCTGATGCCTATACTCGTGTAACAGGAGTAGCAGGTGTAGTAGTTGGTCAGAATGGACCGGGGATTACAAATATGGTAACTTCTGTGGCAGCAGCGAATCAGGCACACACCCCTATGGTCGTAATTTCACCATCTGCAGGTACGCCGACAGTTGGATGGGATGGTTTCCAAGAATGCAATCAGGTCTCTGTGTTTGAGGACATTACGAAGGAAACGGTTCAGGTAACCCACGTCAGCCGCGTAGCTGATTGCCTGCGTACAGCATTTAGAATTGCATATGCCGAACGAGGGCCAGTACTATTCGATATCCCCCGTGATTATTTTTACGGTGAATTAGAAGATCAAATTTTGGAACCTTATCAATATCGTGTGGATTCTCGTGGAAGCGGTGATCCGGCCCAGTTGGATAACGCGGTTGAACTGCTTAAAAACGCAGAGTATCCGGTCATTATCTCCGGTCGAGGAACTGTAGATTCTGATGGGATTGATACAGTCAAAGAAATTGCCGAACATTTAACAGCCCCTGTGGCGGTTTCCTACATGCATAACGATGCCTTCCCGGATAACCACCCATTAGCTGTTGGGCCAATTGGATATATGGGGTCAAAAGCTGCCATGAATACGTTGAAAAAAGCAGACGTCGTACTCGCCATCGGCACAAGGTTATCGGTGTTTGGAACATTACCTTGTTATGACATTGATTATTTTCCTGAAGACGCCAAGATTATTCAGGTTGATATTAACCCTCGAAATATAGCACGTACACATCCGATTGAGGTCGGTTTAATTGCAGATGCTAAATCAGCATGTGACGAGCTCGTCAAACGATTGCAGGAGGAAGCCCCTAATCCGGTACAAAACCAAGATCGGTTACAAGAAGTCACACATGAAAGAGAAAAATGGGAAGAAGAACTCGTATCCCTCGCAATGGAAGACGGAAATCCTATCAACCCTCGCCGCGCCTTGCTAGAGTTAACGAGAGCAGTACCTGAAGGAACGATGATCTCATCAGATATCGGAAACGTTTCATCCACAGCCAATGCCTATTTGAAATTCAACCAAGGAAGAAAACATATTGCGGCACTTACATTTGGTAATACAGGATTTGCTTATCCGGCGGCATTGGGGGCGCAATTAGGTGATCCGAATAGTCCCGCGGTGGCCATTGTCGGTGATGGTGCATGGGGCATGAGTCTCCACGAAGTTAGTACAGCAGTAGAGCAGAATATTCCGGTCGTTGCCTGTGTGTTTAATAACAACGCATGGTGTGCGGAGAAGAAGAACCAAGTAGATTACTATGATAATCGCTTTGTCGGTGCAGATATTGATTCCCCTGATTTTGCCGAAGTGGCTAGGTCAATGGGTGCGCAAGGGTACAGAGTAGATAAGCCAGAAGATGTCGGACCAGTAATAGCCGAGGCTATAAAATCCAAAAAGCCAACCGTTATTGACATTCAAGTAGACGGAACACAACTGGCACCACCGTTTAGAAAAGATGCACTGAAAATGCCAACGCGTTACCTTGCTAAATATAAGCATCTAGATTTTGAAAGTTGGGGAAAAGAATAGTATTATAGGCTAAAGAGCATAACGTATTCAACTGACATTGAACAAGTTGCTCCCTGTTTAAACAGGGGGGGCAACCCATTGCATAAGTACTAAGTTTGTGCTCATCTGACCGTTCTCGTCTATTTTGCAGGTACTTCATAGCTAGCCCTATGTTAAAGTTCATGGAGGGATAATAGGTAAATTACGAGTTCGGGAACAAGCATGATAGTTTACGCATGAGTATCGGTGAGGAATCTAAAAATGAATACTGTATTTTGTTGAGTTGAAAAGATTATTCTCAAGTTAGGTATTGGATTTTTTTCAAGATTCATATATACTGTAGTCAAATTGAATAGAAATAACTAGGGGAGCCCAATAAGCTGGGCTGAGAAGGAAACGCGTTGAAGTTTCTTGACTCTTTGGACCTGATCTGGATTATGCCAGCGTAGGGAAGTTAGAACAATCATCATTGCTAACACAACTTCTGTATACATATTAGCCGGGTCCAACCATTTATTATGGACCCGGCTTTTTTATGTGCTTCAATAAGCTTTTCCACTTGGTGTAGTCTGTCTCGTCCTTTATACCAAAAAAAGGAGAGATTTATTATGTCACCATCTTCATTAAACAAAAAAAACATTTCCATCATGTCTAGTTTTTCAGGAAGTCAAAAAGTATATGTGCCAGGTTCAAGAACCGACATAAAAGTCCCCATGCGTGAAATCGAGTTAAGTCCAACAACAGGTACTTTTGGGGAAGAGGAAAATCCTCCATTGCGTGTGTATGATACAAGTGGTCCTTATACAGACCCGAATTATTCCGTTAATATTACCAAAGGCCTTCCAGCCCTTCGAAGTGTATGGATTCAAGAACGAGGCGATGTGGAACAATATGAAAACCGCGAAATCCAACCTGAAGATAATGGGTATAAGGAAAATGATCCTCGTGCAAACGATAAAGTATTCCCTGGATTAAATCGTAAACCATTACGTGCCAAAAAGGGGAAAAATGTCTCGCAACTTCATTATGCTAAACAGGGAACGATTACTCCTGAAATAGAGTTTATCGCAATAAGGGAAAGTATGGATCCGGAGTTTGTCCGAGATGAAGTGGCAAAAGGCCGTGCAATAATCCCATCTAATATTAATCACCCAGAGATCGAACCTATGATTATAGGTCGTAATTTCCACGTCAAAATTAACGCGAATATTGGAAATTCAGCTGTTTCATCCTCTATTGAACAGGAAGTTGAAAAAATGACTTGGGCCACACGTTGGGGCGCAGATAATATCATGGACCTATCAACGGGGAAAGACATTCACACAACTCGAGAATGGATCATTCGAAACTCATCCGTTCCGGTTGGTACTGTCCCCATTTATCAAGCATTAGAAAAAGTCAATGGTGTTGCTGAGGACCTGACGTGGGAGATTTATCGTGATACGTTGATCGAACAAGCAGAGCAAGGTGTGGACTACTTCACGATCCATGCAGGTGTTCTTTTGCGATATGTGCCACTAACAGCAGAACGTTTAACGGGTATTGTTTCTCGTGGTGGATCGATCATGGCACAGTGGTGCTTGTATCACCACCAAGAAAGCTTTTTGTATACTCATTTTGAAGAGATTTGTGAAATTATGAAAGCCTACGATATCTCCTTCTCCCTGGGGGATGGGTTACGTCCTGGGTCCATTGCGGATGCAAATGATGAAGCCCAGTTTGCTGAACTAGAAACTCTGGGAGAGCTGACAAAAATCGCATGGGAGTACGATGTACAGGTGATGGTTGAAGGACCAGGCCATGTGCCCATGCATCTTATTAAAGAAAACATGGACAAACAATTAGAAGTGTGTCAGGAAGCCCCCTTTTATACACTTGGACCACTTACAACGGATGTAGCTCCTGGTTATGATCACATTACTTCTGCGATTGGCGCAGCTATGATTGGTTGGTATGGAACCGCAATGCTTTGTTATGTAACGCCAAAAGAACATTTAGGTTTACCCAATAGGGATGATGTTCGTGAAGGGGTTATTACTTATAAAATCGCGGCCCATGCAGCTGATTTAGCAAAAGGACATCCAGGGGCCCAAGAACGGGATGACGCCTTGTCAAAAGCACGTTTTGAATTTCGTTGGAGAGATCAATTTAACTTATCTTTGGATCCAGAGCGTGCTATTGAGTATCATGATGAAACACTACCTGCTGAAGGTGCAAAAACGGCTCACTTTTGTTCCATGTGCGGACCAAAATTCTGTAGTATGAGAATTTCTCAAGATATTCGTAATTATGCAAAAGATAATGAACTTTTTACGAAAGAGGCTATTGAAAAAGGGATGCAGGAGAAAGCTGAAGAATTTAAGAAATCTGGGGGTAATATTTATCAGTAACTTTCTTAGGAGGGCGTACGGATGATGGTTCAAAACATCGAAGAAGAAATTAATCAAACGAAAAATCACCTTGCTTCTTTGAAGAATTGTTTAAAAGAGATTCAACAAAATTGTGATCATCAGTTTAAAGGGAATAATAATTATGAAAAATGTGTGAAATGTAATAAGACAGAAGCATTATATTACTAACTGAAAAGCTCAAACGTGGTACATGGCAAGCCTGATGAGGGGAGCAGGCTGTTGGAAATGTCTTTACGTCAATAAAAAGCAGGTAATTGTCGGATTAATGAAATAAATTCAGAAAATTCTATAGACCACGGGTAAAAATAATGTAAAGTACAAACAAAATCATTTACAAAATTTTATAATTAATTCACTAGGGGTGCCTTTACTTAATGGCTGAGATCAAAGTATAACTTAGAGACTCTTTGAACCTGAACTGGTTTGTGAAAACCAGCGGAGGAAAGTGACAGAACTTTTTAAATATAAATGTGAAATTTATAATTCATGTTTTTGTTAAATGGGACATGCCACTTTTCCTTTCGGGAAAGTGGCATTTTTAATGCTTTATATTCAAGGAAGTGCTGGTATGAACCTATGGTAGTTACAAATGGAATAAGTCTGGTTGTTGGTGATAATTAAAAAATTGCTCCTTTGGTAGATTTTAAGGGAACACCAAAAGTCTTCTTATGAATATCTCTTCTTTTGTAAAGGCCTTAGTAGAAAGTGGGGTAAAATAAGCAGAAGCTTTGCATTCACGATCGAGTAGACATACCTGTTTGTTTGGGATATATAATCTTCATCTATCGGAAAAGAGATTACCAGTAAAAGAGGGGTAGAGCTAAGGGGTGTAGAGAAGCTAGAAAGATCACTACCTCGCTCGTTATCGCTATTGGCTGGGTTACTGCTGACAAAATAGAGATTTTTTATATAAAAAGAAAGCAGAGGGTGCTGCTGTAATGTCAGGAATATTTAGTGAAGAAGATCCACTTAAAGCTGTAAAAAATTATAAAAAGGGGACTTTGTTTTATGAATGAACACTATGAAGTTCTGGTCATTGGAGGAGGCATTATAGGTCATTCTATTTCCTACTATTTAAATAAAAGCGGGGTTCCTGCAATAGTGGTTGAAAAACATACCAGTGCTAGAAAATCCACTAGAGCAGCAGCTGGCATGCTTGGGGTGCACACTGAAAATAAAACATCGGGTATTTATCACCAATTCTGTATGACGAGTAGAGATTTATACCAAGACTTAAGTAAGGAATTGAGTGAATTGACGGCTATAGATATAGGTCTTTCCCTAGTTGGAATGATAGAAATTGCAGTAGACCATGGGCAGAAGAACGAATTACTTTCTAAGAAAACCTCATTTCCGAACCTGGAGTGGCTTGAGGGACAACAGTTAAGGGATAGAATTCCTCACCTTAAATATGCCTTAGGAGCACTATATATGAAAGAAGATGGCCATGTGGAACCAACTAACGTATGTGAAGCATTTAAAAAAGCTGCTTTATCATATGGAGGGGAATTAGTAGAAAACAATACTGTATTAGGGATAGAAAAAAAAGATGGAGTTTTTACCATAAAGTCAGAAAACGGTTTACTTACAGCAGAAAAAGTAGTTGTGGCCTCAGGAGCTGACAGTGGATGGTGGTTTGAATCTACGGGACTTAAGAATCCCATGGTACCTACAAAAGGAGAATGCTTTTCCATTAAACCAAGAAAAAATTATTTTAAGGAAGCATTATTCCTTAACAATTTTTACATCGTGCCAAAACCGGATGGTCGCTATATTGTTGGGGCCACCTCAAAGCCAAATGACCAAAGCGTTACCACTACCGCAGGTGGCTTATCAAGCCTGATGAATCAAGTGTTTTCTATATTTCCTGACCTTAAAGAGGAATCCTTTCAAGACTATTGGTCAGGAATTAGACCAGGTTCAACGGATGGTTTTCCAATTATAGGAGAACATCCGACACTTTCTGGGTTCTTTTTTGCCACTGGCCACTATCGAAATGGCATTTTACTAGCACCCGCTACTGGAAAAATGATCAAGGATCTCATTGTAAATAGAGGAGTGCATTATCAATCCTTTCAAGACATGTTTTCGCCCAATCGCTTTCAAATTCAAGGAGGGACACTTTATGAATATTTACGTTAACGGCAGAAACATTGATTTACCAGACACCGAAATAACGATTTCTGAGTTGTTTGATAGTTATAATATTCAAAAAAGAACTTCTGTAGTAGAGCACAATAAAGAAATTGTGAGTAGAAATGATTATAAAAATACAAAGGTAGCAAATGGAGATACGCTGGAAATTGTACATTTTGTGGGAGGTGGATGAAATGTTTGAAATTGGAAATAAGACATTTGGTTCTCGATTGATGTTAGGAACCGGAAAATACCCTAGCTTTGAAATACAAAAAGAAGCTGTGAAAGCTTCAGAAACCGAAGTCTTAACCTTTGCTGTTAGAAGAATGAACATTTTTGATTCAAATGAACCAAATTTACTTGAGGAAATTAACTTGCAAAAATATTCATTGCTCCCTAATACTGCTGGTGCAAAGACAGCTGAAGAAGCCGTAAGAATCGCGCGCCTTGCTAGTGGATCCGGTTTGTGTGACATGATTAAAGTGGAGGTAATAGGATGTGACAAGACATTACTGCCAGACCCGTTTGAAACTATGAAAGCCTCAGTTCAACTACTGAATGAAGGATTCACTGTACTTACCTATATCTCGGATGATGTGGTACTGGCGAAGCGTTTAGAGGACGAAGGTATCCATGCGATCATGCCAGGGGCTTCTCCTATCGGTTCTGGTCAAGGAATTGTCAACTCGATGAATCTGCAATTCATTATTCGACAATCAAATATTCCGGTCATTGTTGATGCAGGGATAGGATCACCGAAGGATGCCACATTTGCGATGGAGCTTGGTGCAGATGGCGTTCTATTAAATACGGCTATATCGGGTGCAGAAGATCCTGTGAAAATGGCAGAGGCGATGAAGTTAGCCATCCAATCGGGCAGGTTAGGTTATGAGGCTGGGAGAATTCCAAGAAAAATGTATGCTTCAAAAAGCAGTCCGGAAAGCGGAATGATCAGATAATGTCTGACGCTATTCTCGCCAGGAACGTTTTGCCCGATAGGGCCAGAGGAGCAAATTTTATTAGAAATGTGAAATACTGCAACTGCTGGCGAACGGTAATAGTAACCGTAGTGGCTGAATCGCTTTATATCAGTGACAAAACGGTTAAGACCATGTGAGCAATATCTTGCAAAAAATGAAAGTCAACGACCGTACACAAGCCCTCGTTATATCCATTAAAAATGGCTGGGTTGAAGTTATCTAATAGATAAATAACTAGCAATGGAGGAAGATTTAAAATAGTACGGCGGCAAACTAAAAAGATGAGCGAGTACTAAAGTATCTCGCTCATCTGGCTGTTAAATATAACATCGAGTATTTCTTGGATTCTACATTCTTTTAATACCCTTTAATATCTATATCATTGCTAAAGTTGAATTCTTCCGACGACATAGTCTACATTAAAGATTTCTTCCCTCCTGCATAAGAAATAAAAGATTGAAGATCTCGTATCATTTCTCCCAAAGTATTCTTTAATAGAGCTTTTTATCTTTCTTAATTTTCTTTTTTTATGGTGATTATTCATGTTCAGCAGATAATGAACCAATCAATCATGACGACAGACTCCGTCCCTTCAGCAATAATAGATTTACTTGCCGCCCAATTCTTGTTTACACCACTGAGATCCTCCCCTATGGAAGGAGGGTACCTTCTTTTTGGATGAATTAGATCAGGTAACTAAGCGTCCTTTTTTTTAAGATAGGATTCACTCCCTGCTGATGCAGCCTCGTGATCAAGTGTGTTGCCGAATACATTGTAGTCAAGTGTTTCCTTGGGAATACTAGCAAGGTCCTTACGTTTTACTGAGTAGAAAATCAGACCCAATATAACCCATATAAAGAGGGCGACCCAAGATGGTGTACCTAAAAATCCTGGTGACCCGGGTACAATAAGTAATAATAGGAAACCTAAACTACTAATTACACCCAATAACGTCATAAATTTTTTAAAAGGTGAGACAGCTAATGTTTTGTTGTTTTCAGATTCAGACCATCTAAACAGTCGGTATGCCACCACACAACAATAGAAATAAGCTATGGTAACGCCAATTGCTGACATATCGACTACCCACAACAGTGCCTGTCTACCAAAGAATGGTGCAAATAAAGTGACGATACATGTAAAGGCAATCCCCACATAAGGAGTTTCGTATTTCGGGTGTAGTTTAGCAAAAGCGCGCGGGAGAATGCTTGCTCTTCCCATCGCAAAAAGTAGTCTGCTTGTTGACACGTAAAAGCCGTTTAATCCTGTGAAAATCCCCATACACAACGAAAAAGAGAGCAACAGTACGCCAATTGTACCGTACGCGTTATTAACGACATCACCGGTTCCCCATATCGTTCCTTGGTTAATCAGCGTTTGCCATGGCATTGCAACAGCAGTAGCTATAATGGTCAATGAGTAAGTAAAAGCGGCACAAATTAGTGCTAGAACGATAAGCTTAAATGCTTTTTGTGGAGAGAAGTTGAATTCTTCGGCTGCTTGTGGAATGTTGTCAAACCCGACAAAAGCCCAAGGAGAAATGGCGACGATCGCAATAACGGCAGCGACAGCACTTACCCCTGGTTTAAAAAGAGGTTGGATATTTGTAAATGAACTAGAGGGATGAAGGATCATTGATAAAAATAATAAAATAATGCCCGCCACAAGCGTAATGCAGAAGATAAATTGCATAAGTCCGGATAAGCTACTACCTCGGATATTTAAGTAGGCAAAAGCAATGAGCGCAATGCAAGCGATCAAAACTTCACCAGCATATACATTCCAGCCAGCAATATTGTACATCAGTCCTTGCATCGCCACACTAGGAAGCACAAATTTCACGAGCAAGGCAAGTGCTGATGCGTTTAATGCTACAATACACATATAACCTAAGGTTAAAAACCACCCACAAAAAAAAGCATGATAGCGGCCAAACCCATAATAAGCATAAGCAAATTCTCCACCAGAAACGGGGAGTTTTTTAATGAGATATCCGTAACTAACCCCGATTAAAATCATCAAAATTGCACCGATACTAAAACCGATAATAACTCCAAGGGGGCCGGCTGCTGACATCCAATCCATAGGTAAAACAAAAGCTCCCCATCCCACAGCTGAACCAAACGCAATTGCCCAGACCCAGTGTGGCTTCAATGTCTTTTTCAATTCACTTCTTTCTTCCATATTTTTTCTCCCTTCAGTAAACCTTTTGTAAGCGTTATCATACAAGTTCGAACAAATTACTAAGCCTTAAAATTTTGAGTTGACTTAATTAAACCAGAGTCTTTAAAGTGATTCAATATTATCGGTAAGTTTAGATTATTCAAAATGCGGATAACGTTTATTTTGATTTTTGATAAGGGGAAAGGAGTAGTACCCATGGGGATTACGTGATATTAGGAAGATCATTTGTTTTGCTTATGAAGAAGTATTAAGGAACTGTTCTATTTTTATTGTGTGGTATATCCATCATCCTAGAAATATTAGCCTCTTGGAGAAGTCGTTAGAATTCATTGCCCCCCAAATTCAGCCTCATATATTATAAACGTAAGATGTACAGTTGACATTTTGCTATTCTTTTATGTCATGGAGTTGGGTTCTATTACTTTGTACATTTATTTTTTGTCCTAATGGATTTAATTATGCAGCAACCGAAGCTATCATCCGAGATTGTAAGTGTAAAAAACTGTAGACGCTTGCAGGTCGGAGGTTTTTATCAATCCTCCGAAGATGTATCGTATCAGATTCTGTGATCATAAATCTAAATAATGGATTCAGTTTTGTCTTATCATCTTTTTATATAACAGCCATTAATGATTCGTATAATTTAGGCGCCATTTTCTATGGTATGGTAGAAAAAAGTGGGAGAGGAGCATGTAGAAAGTGCCCTACCAACCAGAAATATTCTTGGAGGTTTTTTAGATGGGAAATCCAAAATCATGGTTCTTAACAACAGTCTTGATGGCGATAGTAGTTCTTGCGGCATGTTCGAGTGACAGCGAAGGTGCTGCAAACAACGCAGACCAAAGTGAAAAAAAGGATGAAGTTGCAGAAACAGGCCTTAAGGTAATGGAAAACGAAAAAGTCGGGAGATATTTAGCGGATTCGGAAGGCATGACCCTTTACATATTCAAGAATGATGAAAAAGGCGTGAGCAATTGCACAGGAAAGTGCCTCAGCAATTGGCCCGCTTTCTACACCAAGGATTTCAAGGTACCCAAAGGTTACGACAAAAGTGAATTTGGAACAATTACCAGAAAAGATACAGGTGAAAAGCAAACAACGTACAAAGGTTATCCCCTTTATTACTTTGTTAAAGACAAAGAAAAAGGCAACGTGAAAGGTCAAGGTGTTAAAAATGTCTGGTATGTTGTCAATAGCCAGACCCTTAAGAAACACGTTGATCAAGATGTTTCGTTAACAGAAGGAATCGATAAGGCATTAACCTCTCTTCAAGATTTAAAAGGCACAGTTCAGTCCTCACCTAATGATGCCAAGAAGATAAACAATAAAGGAAAAGCTCTGTCGGAAAGCTGGGAGCCTATTGAAAAAGTGGTTGAAAGACGAAGTGCTGAGGCTTATGAACATATCGAAAAAAGTTTGTATCCCCTAATTGCTGAAGCAAAAAGTGAACAGCCAGATGCAGACAAAGTGAAACGGCTGGTTGAAGAAACTACGGACAAACTCAAAGAGCTCAAACAACAGATAGCCTCATCTTCTTAATCAAACGGAGAACAATCATCGAACTCATCAATGTTTGGTTTATTTTTAAAAAAGGATTTCCAATAAAGGAGAGATTTTGTGATATCTAGTGGCCACAACAAAATGATGAAGGGATCCCTTCTGATATTTTTTCTTGTGTTGCTCCTTTCAGGGTGCGGTAGTGGTGATCGTAGCGAATCGACTAGTTCAAGCTCGGATAAAGAAAAAGAAGATCAACAGGTCACTTATTCCGAGAAAATGGCTCATGGACATATGTTGTACGTAAACGATCGTGACTCCGGTGCTGTCGAAGTCATTAACCTGACAAATAACAAAGTTATGGAAACAATTCAGGTTGGAAAAAAACCGACCTACAATGAAGTGTCCCCAGATGGAAAATATGATTACGTGGTGAACAGTGGCTCAGAAAGTGTCTCGATTATTAACACCCAAACTTATCAAGTTGTTAAAACTATATCGGTTGGGACGTCCCCGAAAGGAATCAATTTCACACCTAATGGCAAATGGGCGTACGTGATCAACGAAGGAGAAGGTACGGTGACAGTCATTGATAGGCAAACCATGGAACCAACGGGGAAGGTTGAAGTCGGAAAATCCCCTCATAATGGGGTGGCCAGTCCGGATAGCAGCAAATTTTATGTCACAAATACAGGTTCAAACTCAGTATCTGTGATTGACACTTCCACACAAAAAGTAATCAACAAGATTGAAGGCGTAAACGGAGCACCACATAATATAAATATTACACCTAACGGTAGAATATTGCTTGTTACATTAACTGGAAAAAATGCTGTAGGAGTGATTGACCTTGACAAAGGGGAAATGGTTGCAAATATTTCTACAGGTATAGGTCATCACGTGATAGATATTACTCCAGACGGAAAATATGCCTACGTGGCAAACATTGGAACCGATTTTGTTTCAGTAATTGATCTTTCGAAAAGAAAGAAAATCAAGGAGATTAAGGTAGGAAAGGGTCCTCATGGAGTTACTGTTACGGCAAACGGAGAAAAAGTTCATGTCGCGGTTAGCAGGGAAAATAAAGTTGCCGTTATTGATATATCAAAAAATGAGGTCGTGGACAGGATTGAGACAAAACAATTTCCATTCTTTGTGAGTACAATTGAAAGTTACCCAGTAAAAAATTGATCAAAACAGGCGGAACTGTCGAATAGAGACAGTTCCTTTTTCTGTTTTGAACTGAATCCGTCTACATACATTATACCGTATGATAATTTTTAACAAAGATAATGGGGGGCAGTACAATAAAAGAAAAGTCGGACATGGAATTGATCCAATGAACAAAAGCACCGTCCACGAAAGAAAGCGGGCCTCTTTAAAGCAATGAAAGTAGGAATTGTTAAATGGACACTCATATGTTGGGCAGTTTAATACGCCAAGTTTTTGGGGTGTAAGTATCTCCATTGTAAGAAGACAGATAATAGGTATAATCTCTGTACTTAAGGCTGTTTTCTAAAAATGTTTTTACGTTACCGGTTGGATAGTTACATATGTGGCCCCTCAATCTTCGAATCGTTTCCATACCCCGTTTACAAAAAAACTTATCAATAAAAATATCGCGTTTGTTAATTCCTTGTTCTTTCATCGCAGCCACTTGCCCCTTACTGCTCACTCGTATGTACCCATAGTTCCTGTTTTCCATTTTTAGGAATAACTCTCTTTCACATTGTGCTTTACTTTCTCCCTTAAGTATACGCGATTTCGTTCGTAATTACTTTTTGGTCAATTACGAACGTAGAAACTGATAATATTAAACAAAATGCCACCGTTCGTAAAAGTTAACTTTTACAGACGATTTGTTTATGAACAATTTAAGTATACAAAGAGAATGATGGAATCTGCGATCTCTCTGAAATGTAATTTCCACCAATGTATTACTTCTTCAAGGAAATTGTACATTCAGATTCCGATTTTGTAGTTTTTCTTTAGTTAAGCGATAATATGCTATAATTGTTATTATCAAACAATTCTATCAGTTTAGAAATTAAAACAAAGATTGGAAAGATGATCATATGTATAAAATCGGAGTTGTTGGCCCTGGAAGCTCCGTAGATCGGATGATTTCTATGGCTGAAGGATTTGGAGAAGACATGCAGTTTATTCCTTATCCCTACGTTGAATTTCAAGAGACTCGTCAAATTGTGTCGCAAAATGACCATCAAGTTAACTTCTGGCTTTTTTCTGGTAAACTTTCCTACATGATTGCAAAAAGTGCATTAGACTCAGATGAACATTTAATTTACACACAACATACTGAGTCGAGTCTCTATAGGTGCTTTCTACACAAGGCCTTTTTCCAGGGAACTTTTGTGGATGATGTAAGTGTTGATGAATTAACTCGAAATGAACTAGATGAGGCGTTGAAACAGTTGGATTTAACATTAGGAAAAGTATTTGTAAAAACATATGATATCGATACGAAGCCTAATGACTTATTTAATTTCCATCTTGATTTATGGAAAAAGGGCCAGACAAACGCTTCCATTACATGCTTTGAGGGAGTCTATCAAAGATTAAAAACGGCAGGGGTTCCAGTTTACTGGTATACTCCCAGCCAATTGGAAATTCGTCAGACACTACGAGTCCTTGCAGAAAAAGTAAGAACTTTTTATTTTAAGGATACACAAATTGGTGTAAAGATTATCGATATCGAACACTTTGATAAAATTAAACAAAAGGCTAGAAGACCCTATGATTTGCAGTATTTAGAATTGGAATTGAAAAAGACTTTGATTGGGCTATGTGATAGTTTAGAGGGTTCTCTGTTGGAAAAAGGTAACGGACGATATGTGATTTTCAGTACACGAGGTGCTATCGAACGAGGAATCAGACTGTTGAAAAAAGATGTTGAGCAATTAGCACTTAATTCGGGAACATCAGTAGCAGTAGGTATCGGATTCGGAGAGACTGTGTTTTCTGCAGAAGTAAATGGACTTCGAGCAATCCAACAATCTAAAGAAAAAGCAAATTCGGAAATTATCATTGTTCAAGAGGATGGAACTGTGATTGAATCAGCAGGAAAAGAAGATGAATTGGTTTACTCTAGTCTAATGAATGACGAAAAAATTCTTAATAGTATCAAAAAAGCAAATGTTAGCTTTAAAATGTATAATAAAATTGTTGCCTTAGTTAAAACAAAGGGATGGGATCACTTTACTACTAGTGATCTGGCTACCCATCTCGGGTTGGATGAAAGGAATGCCCGTAGAATTGTGTCCTCATTGAGTGATGTTAGGCTGCTGCAGTATATCGGTGAAAAGTCCTTATCAACACGTGGCCGGCCGAGTAAATTATATCGATTAGGTTAACCAGTACTTAGAAATTTAGCTTACAAACTCTGAAAAATAGGATAAAGAAAATACACAGGCTTTTATGACCCTAATTTCTAAGGGGGGTATAGCAATTTAATTTAGAAGGTGTCGTATATAGTTGTGATACTACATATACGATTCTACTTTTTCTAGTACCTTCTTGATTATGGGTGAAGTCTTCCGACTTTAGTGAGGAGTGGAAGAACTCGATGAGGGCATTATCAAAGCAGTCCTCTTTCCAGCACATGCTTGTGAAAATGCCTTTTTCTTTAGATGCTTGTTGAAACGTACAGGACGTATACTGTGCTCCCTAGTCACGATGAGGAATCACTTCGTATGCTTCCCGTCCCTTACACACATCTTCTAATGCATCCAAGATGACTAGATATCTATTCACGGAGAAGATCTCGGACCATTCGATACCCTATACGAAACTCTCGATTGGTATGTTCCTCGATAAGTTTAATCGGACAACTTCCCTTCTTATTTCTCACAGGATACACTGTCTTTTTTCTCCCCATGAAAAACACCTCCAAATGTCGTTAAATATACGACACTGGTGGTGTTTTTTTCTGTCTCATTTAATTGAGCCTCTCCAATATGAATCTAGTGTTTATTAAAATATTTCAAAAGATGTTTGAAAAAAATGAATTATTAGAATATAATTAAGGGTAAATAACCTTAAATCACCCGAATGTAAAGTAAAAACTCTCTATGATCCGTTGACCTTAATCCCAACGTATCATGTAAAAGGGTGAAGTTTAGGTATATATAATTCTAAAAAATTTAAAAAGGGGTGTAATGTATGGACCATATGGGGTTATTGTCTTTAATTCCTCCTATCATTGCTATTGTTATGGCACTTTGTACCAGGAATGTGATTATCTCATTATTTTTAGGGTTGTTTTCTGGAATACTGATCTTGTCACATTATAATCCATTAAACTCAGTAACAACGGTAATTGGGGATTATTTCTTTGTACAGATCACTGACAGTTATAATGCTGGTATTTTAGTGCTGTTAGTATTTATCGGTGGTTTTGTAGCGCTTTTGGAAAAGTCAGGTGGGGCTGTAGCTTTTGCATCTAAGTTAGCAGGATTAATCAAAAGCCGGGTAAAGACTCAACTTGCTGCCTGGATAGCTGGTATTGCAATTTTTTTCTCTGAGCTCGGTACACCTTTAATTATCGGGCCAGTATTCGAACCCCTCTTTGACAAAGCTAAGGTATCAAGAGAAAAATTGGCTTGGATCATTGATTCAACTGCTTCACCTGTCTCTGTTATGATCCCTTTTATTGGTTGGGGGGTGTACATAATAGGTCTTATCAATACAGAGTACGGCCGTTTAAATATAACTGAATCAGGGTGGAGTACTTTTATTCATTCTATCCCTTATTATATTTATCCAATGTTGGCAGTACTTATCGTCCCTTTAATCGTGATAACTAAGCTAGACTTTGGACCAATGGCTAAAGCAGAAAGGCGTATAAAGGAAACGGGACAAGTATACTGGTCTGATTCTAAACCATTGCGTAAATCAGAAGGGTTTACTGAAATGAAGGAAACGAGCAGTAAGCCTATTCTAGTGTGGTTTCCGATTCTAATGCTTTTAGCAACACTTGTTGGGTTGTTAATTCCACTTGGATTTCCATTTGAAAAGATTGAAGGAAATGATTTTAGAGTTGCTTTAACCACGGCCTATTTATTTGCGGGGCTATCCATTATAGTTTTAATGGCTCTATACAAAGTAAGAAAAATAGCCGAGGCCTTTGAAATTTATATTTCCGGCATGAAAAGAATGATGGATATTTTAATTATATTGGTGCTTGCATGGTCTCTTGGTTCAGTTCTTGACAAGATGGGAACGGCAAAATATATTGTCCAATTAATAGATGGAAATATACCTCTTTTCCTGGTACCAGCTATTATTTTTGTTGTTGGTGCTTGTATGTCATTTGCCAATGGAACTTCCTGGGGAACTTTTGCCATTATGCTACCTTTAGCTATTCCTTTAGCTTTTCACCTTGATATATCTATGTACGCATGCATAGGTGCGGTCATATCAGGCGGAATTTTTGGAGATCATTGTTCACCAATCTCAGATACAACAATTTTATCTTCAACCGGGGCAGGCTCTGATCACAAAGATCATAATAAAACTCAGGTTCCCATTGCATTGTTTAATGGGGCTATAACAGTCATTGCATTTATAGTTGGAGGATTAATAGGCTACGAAACAGCAATTTATATAGCTGTGACATTAATGGTAATCGGTGTTCTTGTCCTTTTTAAATTCTATAATCAAAGGACACCTTCGTCTGATGAAAGTTATTCAGCATAAAATATTTTTATTTCTTTACGAGGAGGTTTTTTTATGAAACTTTGGGGCGGTCGTTTTCGAAAGGGAGAAAATAAATTAATGGAGAGCTTTAACAGCTCTCTTGCTATAGATAAAAGACTTGTCTACGAAGATATTACTGGCAGTCTTTCGCATATAAAAATGCTTATCGCGAGCGAAATTCTTACTGAATTAGAAGGAAATAAAATTATTGAAGGGTTAAATTCAATTTTATCTGATATTGAAAATAATGATCTGTTAATAAAAGGAGATTATGAAGATATTCATAGTTTTATTGAGACTAATCTGATAGAAAGAATTGGTGAAACAGGAAAGAAACTTCATACCGCAAGAAGCAGAAATGATCAAATTGCAGTAGACATCCGTTTATATGCGAAAAAAAAATCTACTGAAGTGATCGAAGCTGTTGAATTACTTCAAAACAATTTAAAAAAGAAAGCAGATGAAAATGCGGCGATTATGCCGGGGTACACACATTTACAAAGAGCTCAAGTTGTAACATTTAAACATCATTTGATGGCCTATTTTCAAATGGTTGATAGGGATAAAAAACGACTTGAAAATGCTGTTGCTCTTATGGATGAAAGTCCACTCGGATGCGGAGCTTTAGCTGGTACAACCCATAATATTAATCGAGATTTCACTGCCAAAGCATTAGGATTTAAGAAACCTGTCAATAATTTCTTAGATGGGGTCAGCGATCGCGATTATTTATTAGAATTAATGTCGTGCTTTTCAATATTAATGATGCATCTCAGCAGACTGAGTGAAGAGCTCATTTTATGGAGTACTCAAGAGTTTAACTTTATTGAAATAGATGACGCCTATTCTACTGGAAGTAGTATTATGCCCCAAAAGAGAAATCCGGATTCTGCAGAATTAATAAGAGGAAAAACCGGTCGGGTATATGGTGATTTATTTTCATTATTAACGACGATGAAAGGTTTACCTCTGGCTTATAATAAAGATATGCAAGAAGATAAAGAACCCTTTTTTGATTCCATAGATACAACACTGTCTTGCCTTGAAGTTATGGCGTCAATCATAGACACCTTGGAAGTAAATAAAGAAGTAATGGGCAAGTCAGTAAAAAACGGGTTTCTAAATGCGACTGATTTAGCAGATTATCTTGTTAAAAAAGGAGTATATTTTAGAGATGCACATAGCATAGTGGGTTCAATAGTCATTTTTTGCGAAGACAACGAAAAAAGTATAGAAGAATTATCACTGGAAGAATTAAAGTCTTTTAGCTCGGTGATCAAAGAAGATATTTATGAATATCTCGACTATCAAAAAAGCATGAACAAGGGCATTAAAAAAACATTATTAAAATAGAGTACTGTCACTATTAAAAAATTGATGTGAGGAGGAAAAAAATGAAGGAAGTAAAAGTACAGGGAGAAAGATGGTTTCCCTCAACGACACCATTTTCTGAGGAAATGAAGGAACTATGGGGAGATTGGTATTGTGATTCGGAGATTGGCAAGTTAAGGGATGTTATTATGCGAAAACCTGGAAAAGAAATTAAATTCATTACAGAGAATAATTTCGGGGATTTTCGTTGGAAGGCGCCTATGGACTTTACGAAAGCAAAACAACAACATAATGAATTAACCGACATATACCGTAACCATGGTGTGAATGTGCATTATGTAGAACAGCAACGTGAAGATCGGCCGAATGCGCTATTTATGAGAGACCAAGTGTTCATGACACCTGAAGGCGCAATTGTTTGTCGGAATGGGATTTCTGCTCGTCGCGGGGAAGAGCGGTACACTGCAGAAGCGTTAGCCAAACTAGGTGTGCCAATTGTAAAAACGATTAATGGAGATGGCTGGTTTGACGGTGCATGTGGCATGTGGATTGATCGAAATACAGTGATTTTGGGTACGGGCGCTCGTGCCAATAAAGAAGGCGTTGCGCAGGTGGAATCTGAACTTAGGAATATGGGGGTTACGGATATCATCCATTTCCAAATTCCATACGGGCATGCGCATCTTGATGGGCTTATAAATATCGCCGATAAAAAAACTGCCGTATTATTTCCATGGCAAATACCTTACGATGTCGTAAAACAATTGCTCAACCTTGGTTTTAACATTGTTGAAGTAACAAATTTCGAAGAGCTTAAAAAGGGGTCCTGCATCAATTTTGTTGCTTTGGAGCCTGGAAAAATTGTTATGCCCAGCGGTAATCCAGAGACAAAAGAAAAAATTGTGAATGCTGGTGTTAAGGTAATTGAAGCAGATATGAATGAAATTCTAAAAGGGTGGGGTGCTATTCACTGTATGACTGCATTTTTAAAACGGGATCCAATTGGCGCACTTTAATCATGTAAACAAGTAGGACGTGGATTTGATGTAATACTTAGTCTATTTAATAAGGCAGAAACGTGTCTAGCCTTTATTAATCGAAAATGAAACTGCTATATGTTAAAGGTTGTCTTACCGACTATGGTTTTCTACGGCAGTGTGTAAACGGCGGGGCTAGCATGGGTGTTGAGAGATCACATTGCGTATTGCCCCCGACTGATTAATATGAGTTCATTATATCATCAAGAGTCGCAGAACAATCAGGAGATCGAGCAATTGCTGGCTGAAAAAACGGGCGCCTATCTTGAACAAGGTAGGTGTCTTAATTTTTGTGAAAATTATTGAACTGGATTAATTGTTTTGAAATAATTGGTATTAAGCAATAGGGTGCGCGCGACAAGTTCTGTTATAAACGCTTTTCAGCGTGAAAATACAGGAAGTTTTAAGCATTTAAAATTTCAACTTTACAACGGAGGATGGGAATGACGGAACCATGTTTCTTGAAACCATCCCGTCAATACTCCTGCATGCGTTAAGGCTGACAGGTCTTAGGGTATGAAGCACAGGTGGATTCGGCAGAACGAAGGCTGAAGCCATTCTTATGAAAAGGTATGCTAACGGATATGCCGCACGGCTGAAAAACTGGATAAGGTGAGAATAGTTCTTTGAAATAGGAACTGACGAACTTCCGAATGTAAGGGTCTAAAGATTCGAACATAAGGAAACTTATGTCCCATCTCACGATGGGGTGAGTGGTGTGGAGTAAAATTGCGCCCTCTGAAAGACGCTATACCGAACCATGGCGGTATCCAGCTCACAGGCTTAAAGGAAGCACCTATGTTCAGTAAGGATAGCTACGCTGTAAGGGACTTGGAAAGCAAGGAACGTTGAATCAAGGGCTGTCACCCGAAACGTTTGCTATAAAGTTATGCTGAAAAGCATTTATCCTTGTGAGGGTAGGGGAATGACTGATGAACCTCCTTTAACGGGGAGGAACAACCCCAAGTCTAATGAATGAAACGATTATTTTCCTAATGTGAACGGCACCGATCGGGTAGGAACGTGGGAACATCACTCCATAAGGAGGGATGCCACAGTGCCAACGTTACGAAACTGGGATTATTACAATATGACGGAGACATTTACAGAACTATACGAAAAAGCGAGCCGAGGACAAGTATTTTCTCATCTCTATGACACCATCATATCAAGAGAAAACATCCTGCTCGCTTTTCGCATGATAAAAACCAATAAAGGTTCTAAAACACCAGGTACCGATGGGAAAACCATCGACGATATGAAAGAACTATCAGAAAATGAACTCGTTACAGAAGTACGGACCAAACTAAGAAATTATCACCCGAAGAAAGTTCGCAGAGAATGGATTGAAAAAGAAAATGGTAAATGGAGACCTCTTGGGATTCCATGTATCTTGGATAGAATCATCCAACAATGTTTCAAACAAGTTCTCGAACCTATTGTAGAATCTCAGTTTTTCAAGCATAGCTACGGGTTCAGACCTCTCCGGTCTGCTCATCATGCTATGGCTAGGATACAATACTTGATTAATCAAGCGCAATTTCATTTTGTGGTTGATATAGATATTAAAAGCTTCTTTGATAATGTAAATCACTCATTGTTAAATAAACAGCTTTGGAATATGGGTATTCAAGACCGCAAGCTTCTTACTTGTATCTCGAAAATGATAAAGTCAGAAATTGATGGAGAAGGCGTACCAGAGAAAGGATCCCCGCAAGGTGGAATTTTATCTCCTCTACTATCAAACGTGGTTTTAAATGACCTGGACCAATGGGAGGTATTTCCTCTTACCAAATCATACAGTTCTGATGATGCTAAAAGGCAGGCTAGAAAACGAACAAATTTGAAAGAGGGATACTTGGTTAGGTACGCCGATGATTTCAAAATCCTATGTCGAGATGGAAAGACTGCTCAACGGTGGTACCATGCGGTACGACTTTACTTAAAAGAGCGCTTAAAGCTAGACATCTCTCCTGAGAAATCTCAAATTGTAAACTTGAGAAAACGAGAATCTGAGTTCTTAGGTTTCACTATTCGTGCGAATAAAAAGGGTAAGAAACGGGTGGCACATACAGGCATCATTGAAATTACCTAATAGATGGTAAAATGTTCTAAGCCTTTGGGAAGCTGGTACACTCCCGTTACTTAAGTGATGATTAACACAGTGATTGATCACTTAAGGTTGAAGGGGGTGCAATAGGTAATTTTATTTAATCGAAAGGGTTGTTAATTTTGAATAAAATCACTATTTTAGTTCCTGCTTTTAATGAAGATGAGACTTTACGTTTTTTTTATGAAAGAGTCACGGGAGTTCTAACTAATTTAGTAGGCTATACTTATGAGATTCTATTTGTAAATGACGGAAGCAAAGATAACACTAGGGAAATCATTAAAAGTTTTAGGGAACATGATAAATGTGTATCTTACGTTAATTTGTCTAGAAATTTTGGAAATGAAAGAGCTACAGCATTTATCGAAGAAAAGCAAATCCCTAAAGATGAAATTAATTATATCGGCGGAGACCTTAATGTCATGAAGAATTCAAACGAATATTCAACCATGACTGACTTGCTAAATGTTAGCCAACCGACAAAATATACAGGGCATTCATCTACTTGGGATCCGACAACGAATTCAATCGCACAATACAATTACCCGGATTTAAACAGTCAATATCTTGATTATATTTTTGTGGAAAAAACCACGCAACACCGGATAACTGGTATATAGACTCAAAAAAAGTAAAATCACCAACATGGTCAGTACAATCCTGGGGCCAAACCTACACATATGATGACTATTCTGACCATTACACGGTTTCCGGATCCCCAACTAATTAGTTAGCAAGGAAGAACGGGAACGCCCTCCTTCTCATAGGGCCTAGTCTCCCAAAGCTTAAACATATTATTTTAAACTGAATTAGTTTAAGAAATGTACAATGTAGTAAAACTTTCAATTGAAATATAACAGATTGAATGGAAAAGGAGGTGCACAAATCTATTTTTGAGGGTAAAGAAACCCTCTATAAATCACATTGTTTCGAATCATAAAATTCAGGAGGTACTTACATGTCAAATATTTTTCAGAAGAAACTTATGAAATTGCTTGTTGCAACAATTCTGGTTTTCTCACTAGGAATGACTGCATCTACTTGGAACACACAGGCAGAAGATAATTCGGGAGATTCGAATACCACTTCGGAAGAACCAAATTTAGTTTTTCCTGTAATCAGCGACACACAACTCGGTCGAGCTGAGGGAGATCCGGAGAGATTTGACAATGCTATGAATCAACTGAATCAACTAGCACCAAATCAAGATGCATTCGTTTTTATTGGCGACTTAACCAGTCATGGCTATGAAGAGGAATATGACACATGGTCATCCATCTTTAATAAACATGTTCAGCCTCAGGCGGAGCAACTCATTGGTATTGGAAATCATGAGTATAATTATAACGGCCTTACACCTAAAAAATCACAACAACGATTTTTTGATAAAACAGGCATGGAATCTCTTTACTATCAAAAGAACATCAAAGGCTATGACTTTATAATGATGGGTGAAGAGCGTGGTTACTTCTATTCAAAAGAGCAGGTTCAATGGTTAGGAGATCAGTTAAAGCAATCAGAACAGAGGGATCCGAATAAACCAATTTTCGTTTTCTTGCACCATGGTATTAAAAATACAACATACGGCACGGAAGATTGGTATATTGAAAATGATAACCAGAGATTGCTTCGAGAAACGCTTAAAAAATATCCGCAAGTAGTTTTAGTTGCCGGCCATACACATTATCCTGTTAGTGATCCAAAATCTATCTATCAAAAAGACTACACTGCTGTCAATTCTGGTTCTATATCTTATATATGGACGGAAAAGGGATACCTTCAAGGTGAAGTCCCGAGGCAGAGGTTAGTAACGGACTTCTTGTGAAAGTCTATGATGATGAGGTTGTCATCAAGCGCCGTAACTTTACCGGCGAACGATGGGTACAGGATCCCTGGGTTATTAAAACTCCAGTAAAAAGTAAAGAAGACTTTAAATACACAGACGATCGTGATCAGGAAAGCCCTTATTTTGATAATGATTCGAATCTTTCTGTTAGTCAAATAACGACGAACAGCTTAAACATATCTTTCCCACAGGCATTTGATAATTTATTGACACATTCTTATCAAGTGACTGCCATGAATCAAAAAACCGGGGAAATCGCAAATCAGTACAAGGCCTTTTCGGAATATTATAATGGAGAGGTGCCAAGCTCATTAGAATTTCCTATAAACAATCTTCAACCAGCTACAGCATATCAAATTAATGTACAAGCTATTGATGCCTTCGGAAATGTAAGTAATGATCTGACTACAAATGCAACAACTTTAGCAGAAAGCGTTCTTGAAATGCAGGAAGTAGTCAAACGGTTTGAGGATGACGGGGAGTTCATAAACCATGGCGTTGCTCAATCATTGAAGGCTCAATTGAATACAGTAAACAGATTTATACAAAAAAATGCTTCAGAAAAAGCTATTAAACACATGACCAAAGTTAAGTATTTATTAGAACATAGGAAAGCGAACAACCAAATATCGGATAATGCGTACAACTATCTCATGATGAATGCGGACGATTTAATCAACAAATGGAAATAGTTTAATAAAGTCAAATATAGCCATGAAAAAGAGAGGGATTCGTCTCTTTTTCATGGCTGAGTTTTATCATAACTTTAAAATTCTTTACCTGTGAAGCATGGGGACGGTTCTTGTGCATCCTGTGCAAAATGAACGGAGTACCAAGTAAAGCAATAGAAACGCCTCTTCGTCTCCTCTCGCTTCCCTATGCTTTAAAAACTAGATTTGGAGATACTCCTAATATTCTTGCGGCCTGGCGCTGGGATAAGCCATCGATTCCTTTAACTCTTCGTAAAATCTCATTTCTTTGAAGTATGGGTAAACTCTTAACTTGTGCTATTTCGATTGAACCAAACAACGCTTTAATTAATGGTCTTGCTTCCTCATCTGTTAACCTTCTTCTCGCATAATCTTCCAGGCACTGATCATAATTCGTAGCCTGGGGAGGTCGAATAGCTCCATGATCTTTACTTGGGGAAAAATAAAAAACACCAACCTCGCTTTCTCATCTATAAGCTGACAGAAGAACAGACGGATCAACGATTGATAGATCGTAGACAAAAGGAAAAAAAGAAAGGAATTACATACAAGGCAAAAACGAAATGTTTGTGTGCCGTCAATATGTTCATCACCAATATACCAGCCACGGATATAGGGAAAGAACACATTCATGACCTCTATACGCTTCGCTGGTGGAGGAGGGGGGTTTGGAGCTGGTTTTAGTTTACGTAATGATTTGCAGGCCCAAAACGCAATATTCGGTAAGGAAATATTTCAATATCAACGGAACGGGGTTAAGCTCATGATGTCTAAAGGATGGCTTGAAGAACCACCAAAAATGGATTTATCCTTCCTGAATACCAGCTAATAGAAGTTTGATAATTGCTTTGAGTAAGATTATCTTGAAACCGAGTCTTCATGATAGGGGGCGCGTTTATCGAATAACGCGCCTCTTTGGTGTGCCCGGCATGGGCATAAGCTATAGGGTTCAAGTCCCGAACGGTGAAGGTCGTTGTAGCCGTTAGTCAAAAGCAAGGGTGTCCAGGGCGACTTGGAATCTGAAGGAAGCTGGAGACAAACTTCCGCCCTGAGGAATACGAATCTCATAGAAGGCTGTCTGGGATGAGTTTGCCAAACAAAACAAAGTCCCAACGACCAAAGGGGCGGGCAGTAAATGAGACAGGGATGTGGAAGGGTATGATTCGATGAAAAGAGTGGAAGACGCCAAAGACAAAGGTAAAGAATCGCGTGGCATTAGGGGTACCAAAAGGGAATGTTATTAATAACGGGGGGGGGTTATACTTTAAATGGGTATATTCCAAAACAACCATATTATGGATTAACCTATTTTTTCTCGCTCAATCAAAAAAACGAACATTAATATGTTTTTTTGATTGTCTATTGTGAATTTGCTATATTATCACTGTAATCATCTTAAAGTATCATTACTCGTATATCCTCGGTAATATAGTCTGAGTGTCTCTACCTGGTTCCCATGAAAGAACTAGACTACGAGTTAAAGTATTTGGTTGTTCGGCCTTTTTTGCCGATACGATTTTATGATTTAGCACTAGCTTCATTTTTTGCTTAATTATATTACTTTGACTTCGTAGGTCTAGAATGTAGAAAGGTTTCTACATTCTAGACCTTTTTCTTTTGACCAAAACTAAGAGTATATTAAACAACAAGGAGGTAAGGAAAATGAGTGAAAATGTATATTTAAATCATGATGGAGGGGTAGATGATCTGGTGTCTCTATTCCTGTTATTGCAAATGAAAAACATTAACTTATTAGGTGTAGGGGTTACCCCGGCAGATTGTTATTTAGAACCTGCTATGTATGCAAGCCAAAAGATAGTTGATCGGTTTGGAAGGGGTAAAAAAGTAGAAATTGCTGCCTCTACTTCTCGTGGGAAAAACCCTTTCCCAAAAGACTGGCGTATGCACGCTTTTTATGTTGATGCATTGCCGCTTTTAAATGAATTTGAATCTACACAAGCAAGAATTTCTACATTACCATCTCATGAGCATATGATAAAAGTTCTCCGTGATAGTGATTCGCCGACTACTTTGGTTTTTATAGGCCCATTAACCGATTTAGCTCGGGCACTTAAAGCTGCACCGGACATCGAGCAAAAGATTGAAAGATTAGTTTGGATGGGTGGTACCTTTTTGGAAAATGGTAACGTAGAAGAACCAGAACATGATGGTACCGCTGAATGGAATGCTTTTTGGGATCCTGAAGCAGCAAGAGTAGTTTGGGATAGCTCGATTCTTATTGACTTAGTCGCCTTAGAAAGTACCAATATGGTTCCTCTTACATTGGATGTTAGAAAAAAGTGGGCATCACAGAGAAGAGATATAGGTGTTGATTTTATAGGCCAATGTTACGCTATGGTTCCACCGTTAGTTCATTTTCAAACGAATTCGACTTACTTTTTGTGGGATGTTCTAACTACGGCAATCATAGGGAAGAAAGACTTAGTCAAGAAGAAAAAGGTAAAATGCATCGTACATGAATCAGGGGGAAGTCAAGGGAGAACTGAACTCTCTGAAAATGGAAGAGAAGTAGAATTAGTGTATGAAGTGGATCGGAACGCTTTCTTTGATTACATTACAGAGCTTGCTAAACAAAATAAATGAGGAGAGCTGTCTATGCGAAAAGTCATTATTGATACAGACACGGCAGGAGACGATACGATAGCCCTGCTAACAGCCTTGCATTATTTTAAAGTAGAGGGAGTAACCATTACTGGAGGTAATGTGGACTTTGACCAAGAGGTCGAAAATGCACTTTACACGATCCAAGTGGCAAACCCTAAAGAATACGTGCCCGTTTACAAAGGTTTTGAAGGTCCCCTCCTCACTAGTGTAACGGAGCGTCATCAAACAGTTGAAGATGTTCATGGAAAAGATGGTATGGGGGATTCCTTTTTCGAAAAAGCCAAACAGCGGCATGAACAAGGGCACGCTGTTGATTTTATCATTGAAAAAGTCAAAGCGAACCCTGGTGAAATAAATGTATTGGCCATTGCACCATTAACAAATATTGCAATGGCCATCAAAAAAGATCCATCCATTATAAAAGATATACCACGTATTTATATAATGGGTGGAACCAACAATTCACATGGTAATATTACCGCGGCAGCTGAATATAATTTTTGGGTCGATCCTGAAGCGGCCAGATTAGTATTACATTCAAGGGTCCCTATTACACTGGTAGGGTGGGATATGTGTACCAAGTACTCGATTATGGATGATAACGACCATAGGGAAATAGAACAATTATCAACTACAGGGTCCGAATTTTTCATCAAAATCAACCGAGTAGTAAGAAAATTCAATAAAGAAGTTCATCGACTCAACGGGACGACTCACCCAGATACATTGTTAGTAGCCGTTGCTGCAAACAAAGACCTTATGACCAGATCAGCTAATTACTTTGTTGATGTAGAAACAAAAGGAGAGCTGACTAGGGGATATAGTATGATTGATATCAACAATCGGAGTGGTAAAGAACCGAATGTTTGCGTATGTGAAGAAGTGAATCGGAGCATGTTTAAAGATCAATTATTGCAGGTGCTAATGTAAATTTCATCAATAATTGACTGAAGACCATCTAACTAAACAATAAAGCGTGTTTTACCCCATAACATCTTAGTTAAAACATCTCTGAAAGGTTGGCATATGTGCAAATCTTGTGGAGAGTATTTGGAATACTAGTAATATTGGGGATCACGTATTTACTTTCTACCAATAAAAAGTTAATAAACTTGCGCACAATAATTGGTGCGCTTTCATTATAATTCATCTTTGGGTTCATCATACTGAAATGGGAAACAAGAAAGGAAATATTTAAAGGGATCAAGAATTCCGTGCAAAGTATTATTGATACCTCTAATGAAGGTGTTCATTTTTATTCGGTGGTTCCACCACGTTTAATATTAAAGGGGATTTGTTCGTTAAAGAGAAAAGAAGAAAGCTGGCATACAGCCAGCTAATATTCGGTGATAGTAGGGAATTTGTTTCAGTTGAAATCAGGGAATTTCAAACAGTTGTTGACACCCAGAACCAATAAAATCGTCTGGGCGTTGAATTGTTCCGTTATTTATTATACTGCGGTGGATATGATATAGAGCCCCTGAGGACGAGATCTCCTGATATTAAAAGTTTTTCTGCCGGAGAGTAGGGGACATTTAGTTTTCTAATCAAAACATCGATAGCTCTGATGCCTAAAAGTTTTTTACTTACCTGTACAGTTGTTAAGCAAGGCGATGCTTTTATGATTTCTTCATTATTGTCAAAGCCTGTCACAGAGCATTCCTCGGGCACTTTGATATTAAGGTCCTGAAGGGCTTGAAGCGTGCTCAAAGCAATTGCGTCGTTTGCACAGACGATGGCTGTCGGCATATCGTTATTCGATTGGAGTTTGTTGATCGTTTTTGAAATTTCTGCTGTCCTCTTCTCAAAATCATCTTCTTGTAGTGTAATCAACATTTTCCCTTGCCTATATTCTTTAAGATGCTCTTCAATGCTTGTATTATATCCGAGCCAACGACTGCGGAAGCTTTTTGAAAAGTTGATGTTACCGATGAACTGGAAATTTTGATGTCCTAACTGAATAAGGTGATTTGTTAGGCGGTACACACAATCGAAGTTATTCATAAAAACTGTGTCACAGCTAATAATCGGGTCCTCGTGATCAATTAGAACCAGAGGTAGACCTGTCTTAGTAATGTTTAAAAGAATCCGAGTTGATATGTTTCCAACCCCGATAAATCCGATCAAATTGTCAGTACTCATAATTTCTGGAAATTTGTCAGGGTCATATTCTGAAATGATAATAATACCTAATCCATTTTGTTGTAATGCTTGAGAGATGCCTTCAAGAACCTGACTCCAAAAGAATGCTCCATCTTCTTTGTCTTGAAGACCAGGAATAATTACATTTACATAACCTTTTGAAAAGGCTGGGGCTAGGACATTTGGATTACTTCGTTTTTTCAAGTTTGTATAATCTATCGGGTTGACCTGATAGCCTAACATTATAGCCGCATCAATAATTTTAGCACGGGTAGTTTCACTGACACCTGTTTGGCCCGATAGTGCCTTAGATACTGCGAATTTTGAGACCCCTACAAAGTTTGCGATTTTCTGCATTGTGACTTTTTTTCTCATCGTTCGTATCTCCTTATCCTACAAGAAGCTTTTAGACATTCTTAGTCGCATGTACATTCACTTCGAGTTTTCGGTATACTGATTGAATGGATCCGTCTGTATTCGTTGCAAAAAGTATAGATCGTTCGGATGGAAGTTCAAACGTATACGTTGTATCATTGGTCGGATCGACTACTTGGATCGGGGTGTCTTTTCCGTATTCAGAAACAAATACAAACAATGCTCCGCTCTGGAAAGTTACTTTTCTGCCGTAAACTCCTGGGAGATTTCCTTTCAACCAATGCAGATTCTCAGTTACGCCCGCTTGCTTCAATGTATAATCGTACAATGCAGTCAAGGGTTCATTGCGTTCGTTTAATTCAACTGGCAAAGGAGACCAGAAAATCTTCCCGTTTCCGTACTCAAATTCCTGTAGTGCCGTAGAATCTTCGGTTCCAACCTGTACTTCCTTCGACGCCTCAGCAATACGTCTGCTGCCAAAGGAAACGGGGATATGCTTTTCATTAAGAGTAATCATTTCTTCTCGTAAGACGTTCTCCAGTTTTGTTTCTCCTATTAAATCAGCCATCCGGTCTGTTTGGTGCCAGTATTCATCGAGATTAATCGGGCCAGTAAACAACAGGCTTGCTCCGTTTTTTTGTACGGAGCAAAGAATTTTCTTAAGTGCAGCACTATTAAACTGATGGGCACTTGGGACGATGATTAATTTTGGTGGCTGATCTGTTAGCGAATCAAGGTGATATTCTCCTAGTGCCCTGAAAGGCATATTCATATTATACGCCAATGTTCTGGTTAGTTTCGAGGTTGCGTCACAAGCCATATTCCGATTGGAGAAGTCATTTGAGTAGGGGAAAATGACTACGACTTCCTCAAGTGTCCGTCCCACGAATAAATCACGGATATCGTTCATAAATGCCCCAAAATCGTATGATACGTTGGCTTCTGGCTTCTCCGTACCGTCCGCGCGGATCGCACCAATGTTCGATTCGTTAACATTGTTCATGTAGTAATTTGTATTCCAAAGCCATTGTACAGCTCCAGCAGCTGATCCGGCAAACGCGTAGGCGTATTTCCTTTCTAAAATATTTCGCAATTCTTCTTCGGTACGTTTGGCCTGGTTATTCGATTGCTCAACGTACATAATTCCTGTTTCTTGAATAAGGTTCGGTTTTTCAGGTGACTTTGCAAAAATACTGTCCCATAGTAATTGATCCAATAACCACCATGAGTGATTTGTCGTATAATCGACTACCTCAGCATAGTAGAAAGGTGCGGGCCGCTGAGCAGCAAGTGCTTCGTCTTGACCGACGGTAACCAGTTGATCCGGTGCTTCATTTTTGATTGTCTGAGTAAGTTCCTTTGCCCAATTGTTGTGCATATCCATTGTATACAGCGTGTAGTCTAGCCATTTGAGCCCCTTTTTTCCAGTTATCATATCCTGAATATCCGAGTTAATTTCTTCTGGTTCAGGCGGATGTATTCTATCAAATAGAGGTAATTCCTCTTCGGTCATGTTCCAGCGTTCCTGTAATACGCGAATCGAAGGGTGCCTCTCCTTTAACCAGTTGGAATATGATTTCTGGTCGTAACGGTCGTGAAGTGGACGTGGTCCTGTAAATGATCGTTCAGGATCAAACAGCGAAGGTTCGTTAATTAAATCCCATTGAACATTGGTAGTATCGCGATGTCTGGAAACGATTGTGGTTATAAAGCGTTTTTGAGCTTCGAGACTCCGTGTATCCAAATACGGATTCTCTCCTTCCCACATCTCCGGTAAAAATGAAAAGAATGTAAACGTTACTTCAAGGTCGTATTTTCTTGCACATAAAATAAACGCATCAATGGCCCGAAGTACTCCTTCATCAACATGACCGTCAATAAACATCATGTTTCTCCAAGCAGTCCATATCCCAGTACGGATGTAATTAATTCCTGCACGCTTCATTTGTGCCAAATCCCGATCCCATAAATGAGGGTTCGGTAGAAAAAGATAGTACCTGGCGACATCGGAGGTCATGTAGGTCATGCCAACAATTGGCAATGGTCTCCCGTCCTTCCAAAAATAATCCCGGTCGCAGGTAAGAGATTTTCCGCTTTGCAATACACCGCGGTCCATACCCCAGAACCCGTTACGAAAAGTGTGGGTGTCTCCGTCTTCCGATATAGCTCGGCAAGAAATTTGATAGAGTCCTGGTTCAACATCAAGCGGGGGGTAAATGATTGAACATTTAACTGTGGCGATGCGGAGGTCTTGAGGACTTTCTTAAAACAGCTTTCATTATTCTTCTTAATATTAAAATGAAGTGTCCATGACTTTCTTCCTGAAGCAAATGATTGAAGTTGAAACGTTATCGTTGGACGCTCATTTTCCTCATAACTTGCATAATTTGTTTTTAGCCACATTTCGGTGACGCCTTTTGTAGTGAAGTGTGCCCACGAAATAAGTGACTCTGTGCCCTTCTCACACCAAAAAATATTACGCAGTGGCTGGTTGACAAAAAGCCAGCGCCCACCAGTGAAGTCGCCTTTCATATTTTCAATTAATACGGCAGGAGCTGCAACTTCACGTTCGTCTTTTGAAATTCCTTTCAATAGTGGGAAAATGCGTGCATCCATTGGCCCGGAGGAACCCATTTCTTTGTCAATAGCACTTGATTTAGAAACATGGAGAATAAAGTTATATGTTTTCTCTACAGTAAAAAGGTATTCTTGATTCTTGAATACAGGAATATCAGGGTTATGTTTCAGTTGTTCAATGGGGGCGGGGCTTACCTCAAGTGCTTCATGAATGTTTAATAGCTGGTGATGAGCAGTTTGTTCTCTCTCCGTTACCCATTTCCCGTTTTCTAAATGACAAGGAATGCGAAATGGAATACCGCCTAGGTGAACGAACCCTTTACCGGTTTTTAAGTAGGTTAATAATTCAATCCAGGCGTTTTTTGGGAAATAAGGTCCGTGCATGTTGACCAGGCAGTCAATTTCATCATTTGCAACAGTGTCTTTTAACTCATCTGCTGTGACAACCTTAGCCAGCTTTTCTGTACGGTACATAAATGTTTGGTCAGGCCGTTCACCACTGAATGGAAAAGTCTGATCATAAAAAATAACAATATTTCTCCCCATTAGTACTACCACCTTTAATAATTTTGTTAGGTTAAAAAATACATTTGTTAGTTACAACTTTATAGGTTTTGTTGAGAATCTTCAAGATTATTTTTAAGACGTGCTCTTGGTAAATTTGGGAGGTAGTAATTAATTGACATATTGACAAAACTTATGTCTATTTTATATTGTTATATTAAGATAAAAGTCGTAATAACATTTTGTTAAAATCACCTAACAAAATTTATTCTTAAAGTGGGGAAGTGGATTTTTATGCGCCAAGGAAGCCTAGGGAATTGGCTTTATAGCATTAGTCAGTGGGTAGCGTGGGCAATGTATCTTCACTTATTATGGGTGCTGTTTGTCCTAGCAGGTCTCGTTGTATTTGGACTAGCACCTGCAACAGCTGCCTTATTTTCTGTTGTCAGAAAGTGGATTATGCATGAGACGGATATGCCAATCTTCAAGACGTTTGTAAACACCTTTAAATCAACCTTTCTGGAGACCAACCTATTAGGGGGTGTGTATCTTTTTATAGGAGTGTTTCTTTATTTTGATTTGCATATTTCGTTAACCCAGATCGAATCGTTCTTCCTTCACTTGTTTTTGATACTCCTTTGCTGTATCTACATCATTACGGTTTTGTTCTCCATCCCTGTATATGTACACTATCGGCTCAGAAAATTCTCATACTTAAAACAAGCATTTCTGATTGCACTTGCGAGACCTTTGGAAGCTTTAGCGATGGTAGTCAGTTTACTGGTGCTATTTTACATTTTTCGTTTTATCCCCGTGTTTTTATTTTTTGTTGGCAGTACAATTGTAAGCTATCTGTTAATGTGGATCGGCATTCATGCTTTTGAAAAGATTGAGCAGAAGGCGCGGATCAATATACCTTATAAAGAACGGTCTTAATGAAATATTTTCATTGGAAAAAGTAAGCGTTTTCAAGGTGTTCATCCAATTTTACATATTCAAGGGGGAGGCCTGTAATGGGGAAATTTAAAAAAATAAAGTCCCGCCTATTTTATAAATATTTTGTTTCTTACTTAATTATTTTTTTGATTCCTTTTATTGCAATGAGTGTGATGGTCTATCACAATTCAGTTGTTAGTTTGAAAGAAGAAATAGAGCAGTCCAACATTAATAAGTTAAAACAAGTCAAGGACATGACCGATACAAGAATGAAAGAGCTACGGAAAATAGCTGCTCGAATTTCATTTGACCCCCAGCTGACTCCCTATATGGTAAGTCACGGTTATTACGGAAGTGAAGCGATTCAGGAATTGGAAAAATATAAAGCAAACAGTTCAATCATCGAAGAGCTTTTTCTTTATTATCAAGGTGACGATGTTATTTACTCTTCCAAAGGATTAAATTCCCTTGAGACCTTTGCGCAAAGTATTTATCATTTTGATCACTGGAAGAAGGAGGAGCTGATTAATGACCTTAATTCTATTCAAAAGCCTGTAGTGCTGCCAGCAGATAATGTAACGATTAATAATAACGACCATAATCGGTTTATCACATATTTGTATCCAATTCCTCCCAATGATCCAGTATCACATGGCACGGTTATGTTTCTAATTAAAGAATCCGTTATAACAGGATTAATAGAGAATATTTTGGGGGAATTTCAAGAGAACGTTTATATTTTTGATGAAAAAAATAGGATTCTTACTTCTGAGAGTAATGGTAATTTGATTAACGAGAATAATTTTGACCCGCTGGCATCCAGTGAATCAGGGATTCATACAGCTGAAATTGATGATAAGGAGTATTCTTTTGTCACGGTAAACTCGAAAGTCAGCGGATGGACCTTCGTATCAGCTATGCCGACATCACAATTCCTCAGTAAATTTGCACAAGCGCAAACGTTAATTATAATGACTTTGCTTTTGATTGTGGTTGCCGGTCTAGTGGCTGCTACGGTTCTCTCCATAAAACACTATCGGCCGATCCAAAGTCTTTTTGAATACGTAAGTAAGAAAAACTCTGATGTGCAGGGAAAGAAAAAAAGGAATGAGCTGGACAGTCTCAGGGAAACGATTGTCGGAATGTTTAAGGACCAAAAGGATTTGTGTGAAAAAGTCGATTCACAGGAGCCGTTTGTTAGAGAGCAGTGCTTAATGAGGATGTTAAAGGGCGATGTGAAGAATAATCGAGATTTCCATTCTTGGCTTGAAACTTTGGATATCTCAGTAGAAGACAGGCATTTTTTTGTTTTAGTTATTTCTTATAATGAAAAAGCGAACGGGGAAGGTTCGGTGAAAATCAGGGAAAGTATCTCCCGATTATTTACGGAAATTTCCTTTAAAGGGGCTGTCGGTTATGGTATCGAGATCTTTTATGATAATACTGTTGCTTTAATTGTAAACATGGAAAGCAAAGTGGGGAATTTAAATGAACGCAGCAGGGAGTTTGCATTTCAGGTCAAAAGCTTGTTGCAAAATGACTGTGGGGTTTCTCCAACGATTGGCGTAGGTAGCATTTGCGGTGGAATCGATCAGATTAACCGTTCTTTCATTGAAGCATCCGCAGCTGTAGAGTACAAGCTAGTGAACGGAAAGAGTAGTGTTATTTTCTTCGGGGATTTAGTTCGCCAGGAGGAACCAGATGTTTGGTATCCGAAGGACCAACAAATTAAGTTTGTGCAAGGTCTGAAGAAAGGTGACCAAAAAGTTGCCTGTGAAGCTGTAAAGAACATGATAGGAAGTTTAACGGAAAGAGAATTGCCGATTCATATACTGAAGTGCTTGTTGTTTGATATCATCAATACCGTCTTAAGGGCGACTGCTGAAATGGGGATGCATCAATACATGAGTCGGGCTTCTGAACTTGTTGAATATGACTCGCTTGAAGACCTCCATGAAAAAATACATTCTCTTGTGATTGCTGTTTGTAATGAAGTCGAAAAGAAAAAAGACAGTCATAATCATGAGTTACGAAGCGAAATCTTAGAATATATTCGGAAATCTTATAAAACCCACAATTTCAGTCTTGAAAGTACGGCTGAATCATTTAAACTTTCTGTTTCATACCTCAGTAGATTTATGAAAGAACAAACTGGAGCTACTTTTACTCAATACGTTTGGCAATTAAGAAGTCAAGAAGTTAAGCGCCGGTTAAAAGAAACGGATGAGTCCATCAAGGAAATTGCAATGGGAGTCGGGTATATGGACGTTCCGAATTTTACTAGGAAATTTAAAAAAGCCGAAGGAGTTACACCGGGAGAATTCAGAAAGTTATATGCTTAAGAGTAATAATAAAAGAGATAACTTTATAAATACCACAAAGTAAAACACCGTATCGTTAAGTCAACGATACGGTGTTTTTTATTCTGACGACTCCTATGATAACGGGGATTGTAAAGTTTTACACATCGTTGCAAAAACGACATATTTACAATTTTCACTAGACGTAGCTACAATAAAATTAATTTCAAGAAAATTCACGAAAGTCACATGGGAAATTTACAAAAATCAAAGGAGGGATTAAGTTCCAAATGAACAACAACAGTCAAGCTACGACACAGCAGGCGAATCTAGATCCGGTTGCCGAGGGTGTGGAGCACGAAAAGAAAGTTCACAGAATTAGGCCGAAACCGCGTCCGAAAAAGAAAAAAAAGAAAAAGATTTTACAGAATTGGGAACTGTACCTTTTTGTCCTTCCTGCAGTCCTTTATTTTGCCATTTTTCATTATATTCCGTTGTATGGTGCGCAAATTGCATTTAAGGACTTTATTCCGTCAGAGGGCATTTGGGGGAGCCCTTGGGTAGGATTTGAAAATTTTACTCGCTTTTTTGAATCTTATTATTTCTGGGACCTGATTAAAAACACGCTGGGTATCAGTCTTTATTCACTGGCTGTAGGATTTCCTTTACCGATTATTCTTGCTTTGGCACTCAATGAAGTAAAGGACAACCTATTTAAACGCAGTGTTCAAACAATTACCTATGCTCCTCACTTCATTTCTGTGGTTGTTATGTCAGGGATGATCATAGCTTTTCTGTCACCCGCAACAGGGATCATCAATCATATTATTGTCTTATTCGGTTTTGATCCGATTTCGTTTATGTCTGATCCCGATTGGTTTAAAACCGTTTACGTTTTCTCAGATGTATGGCAAAACACCGGCTGGGGGACAATTATTTACCTTGCTGCTTTAGCAGGCGTCGACCCTCAGCAACATGAAGCTGCAATTGTCGATGGTGCCTCACGCTGGCAGCGTATTTGGTACATCAACATTCCGGCGCTGATTCCGACAATGATTATATTACTGATCTTAAATACAGGAAATTTATTGGCTGTCGGTTTCGAAAAGATATTATTGCTTCAAAATCCGTTGAATATGGAATCCTCTGATGTTATTGCAACGTTTGTGTACAGGAGTGGTATTCTTGATGCACAATACAGTTTTGCTTCTGCTGTCGGTCTGTTTAATGCTGTGATCAATGCGATTCTGCTCATCGCAGTGAATCAAATTGCGAAAAAAAGAAGCGAGACAAGTCTATGGTAATCCAGAAAGGAGAGTTGGTATGTCGGCGATAAAAGATACTAAGCAAGACCGGATTTTTAAAACATTCAATTATGCTTTCCTAACTGTGGCTTTGCTTATTGTTTTATATCCAGTTATCTATATTGTAAGCGCCTCGATAAGTGATCCGAATTTGGTTAGTCAGGGAAAGATGTGGTTGTTTCCCAAGGGTATTACTTTTGAAGGTTATAAGAGGGTTTTTGGAAATGAGCAAATCTGGATTGGTTACCGCAATACAATTCTGTATACCGTTCTCGGGACGGCGATTAACCTGGCTGTTACACTACCTGCGGCCTACGCACTGGCAAGAAAGGATTTTGCTGGAAGAAATGTGATTATGGCGATGTTTGTATTTACGATGTTTTTCAGTGGGGGGTTAATTCCAACCTACCTGCTCGTGAAAGGGCTGGGATTGGTCAATACGATTTGGGCAATGGTTCTGCCGAATGCAGCAGCTATATGGAACATTATCATTTGCCGCGTGTTTTTCCAGGTTTCCATACCAAAGGAATTAGAGGAAGCGGCGATTATGGATGGGTGTTCAACAACAAAAATGTTTTTCAAAATCATTATTCCTTTATCTACCCCAATCATTGCTGTTATGGCGTTATTTTATGGGGTCGGTCACTGGAACAACTACTTCAATGCTTTGATTTATTTGTCAGATCAAAATTTATACCCTTTGCAACTCGTGTTAAGGCAAATTCTTGTCTTACAGGAAATGTCCTCCGGCACTGCTGGCGCAACAGCAATGGCAAATAAAGCTGAACTCGCTGCAATTATCAAATATGCGGTAATGATCGTTTCAACGCTCCCCATCATTATTGTGTACCCGTTCCTGCAACGGTTCTTTGTCAAAGGTGTCATGATCGGCTCTCTCAAAGGTTAAAATATTGAGTTGGGGTGATGAGACCGGGGATGTTGTAAGTTGTTAATGATCATGGGGAAATAAATATTTATACCAGGAGGATATTAATGAAAAAAACTTTTTTCGGAATGTTGTCAATTGTTCTTGTGTTATCGATGTTGTCAGGGTGTTTCTATAAGCAATCCTCTTCTGATGAAGAACAAACGAAGGTAAAGGAGCCTTCAAAGTTATTTAATGAAACCGGGTACCCAATTGTTGATGAACAAATCAAATTGACCCTGTTTGGACCGAATATCGGAATAACCGAATGGAAAGATATGCAATTTTTCAAAGAGATGAAGGAAAAGACCAACGTTACTTTTAATTTTAAAACACCGCCTTCGGATAGTATAGAAACAAAGAAAAATCTGACTTTTGCAAGTGGTGATCTACCGGACATCTTTTACGGATCTTCGCTTACTCAAGAAGAACAAGTGAAATACGGCAGTCAAGGTTTATTAGTTCCTCTTGAAGATTTAATCAAAAAATTTGCCCCCAACATTCAAAAAATGCTCGAAGAGAAACCTGACGTAAGAAAAGCGATTACGACACAGGATGGACACATTTATTCTCTTCCGTACGTAAACCAGTCTTTACCGTGGGATCGCGGGCCGATGTGGTTCAATGGAGAGTGGCTGGAAAACCTTAATGTAAAAAAATTACCGAAAACTACAGAAGAACTTTATCATCTTTTAAAACGGTTCAAAACCGAAGATCCGAATCAAAATGGAAAACAAGATGAAATCCCATTGACGGGCTTTGGAATTGAAGATATTCGCCAGTGGTTTTTAGGTGCTTTCGGCCATCTTTCGGACAAACGTTATCCTGGTATCGAAGTCATAGGTGGGGAAGTCATGTATGCTCCGATTCAGCCAGGTTATAAAAAGTACTTAACGTATATGAATAAGCTCTGGGAAGAAAATCTTCTCGACCATGAAACATTCTCCCAAACTGATGAACAAAAGAATGCTAAAGGGAAAAATAACCAGGTTGGGTTGTTTTCCAACTGGTTCCCGCACTTTACACTCGGTGGTCCTAGTGATAGTACGGATAACCCAATGATGTATCCGGTAAAAGGACCGAATGTAGATGAACCGGTTATTCCAATAAGCACTGGAATTGACGAAGGTCAATTTTCAATTACAAATAAAAATGAACACCCGGCTGCATCCATTCGCTGGGTCGATTATTCATACGACAAAAGGGGATCTAATTTCCTCCATTATGGAGAAGAAGGTGGATTCTGGGAGTGGGAAAATAAAGAGGGAAATATCCGGACCCATCTTGAGCCGCCGAAAGGTTTCGAGAGTGGTGAGGAATACCGCGGGACCTTGACCCCGGCCTATGGTATCGCCGCGCCAACGTGGTTCCGGAAAGAAGATGAAAAGGGGTGGAATGATAAATTCACCCAGTTTACTTATTCAGAAACAGAGGAGAAAATTCGTCCGTATGGCCAGGTCCCAATTCCACCTGTTTTCTTAACTAAAGAAGAATCTGAGACGGTCAGCCGCATCCTTTCCGATTTGGAAACCTATGTAGTACAGATGGAAGCAAAATTTATTACGGGACAAAAGCCATTGTCCGACTGGGGCAGCTATGTCAAAACAATTAAGGATATGAATGTTGATCAACTCGTCGATATTTACTCAGAGGCATATAAACGTTACCAGAATAAGTAATGCTATGTGAACCCCTGGTTCAGGGGGGTTCTGCTTTTTTCCGCTTGGGAGACAGCTTTGATCAATTGTATGAATAATTTTAAGCGATAGGGTGGGTTGTTATGTTTTTTACAGAAAGAAAAATAGAGAACCGTATTCATGAGTTAGCGAAATATCGATATAGAGAACCGATTCAATTAACAGAACTTCAGTTCACGATTGATGAAGACAAGGAAGTTGGAAGTTATCCCCCAGAGCAGGTCGAATCGTTGACAGTGAAGGTAGGCGATACATGGAAAGGTAGGGATGTATATGCATGGCTTTCAGCCAAGGCAATAGTCCCTGAATCATGGTCCGGAAGAAAAGTGTTGGGATTGTTTGATTTCGGAAGAACTGGGGGAGGGAATAATTCAGGTTTTGAATCTTTGTTGTTTCTAAACGGTGAGCCTTACCAGGGTGTTGATTCTAACCATAAGGAAGTATTTTTCCCACGAGATGTTTATGGAAAAAGCTTGTTACTTGATTTTCGGTTGTGGTCGGGGTTGGAAGGTGGTGGAATGCCCGTTGAGCAGGAATATTCATTCGATAGGGCTGAAATTGCTTGGCTCGACGAGGAAACAGATGACTTTTACTATGACGCAAAAGTTGCACTCGAGACGGTAAACGTACTTGATCAACATCAACCCGAACGAAGTAAGCTTGTCGCCGTGCTGGATAAAGCTTTTAATGAAATCGACTGGTCCAGACCCGGATCAACGGAGTTCTATCAATCTATTTATGGAGCACGGGATTGTTTGAAAAGCGGGCTAGACGCTTTGGAAAAGTGTCATGGGGTTACAATTCATTGTGTCGGTCATACGCATATTGATGTGGCATGGTTATGGAGATTAAGGCATACCCGTGAAAAATCGGCACGTTCCTTTTCAACTGTTTTACGTTTAATGGACATGTTTCCGGAGTATACATTTCTCCAAACACAACCACAATTATATGAATATTTTAAAAATGACTACCCAGAAGTGTACAAACAAATCAAAAAGCGGGTTGACGAGGGGAGATGGGAAGTTGACGGGGGATGTGGCTGGAAGCTGACTGCAACCTTCCTTCGGGAGAATCGCTTGTAAGACAGATCGTAATGGGAACAAATTTTATTCGTGACGAATTTGGAAAGGAATGCAGTTATTTGTGGTTACCTGATGTATTTGGTTACAGTTGGGCAATGCCGCAAATCTTGAAAAAGACTGGTATTGATACGTTTATGACAACGAAAATCAGTTGGAACCAGTATAACCGTATGCCTCATGATACCTTTAAATGGCGCGGTATTGATGGAACCGAAATCCTGACTCACTTTATTACGACGACAGAACCATGGTCAGAGCCGGGATCATGGTTTTATACCTATAACGGAAAAATTACACCTAAAATTGTCAAGGAAACGTGGGAAGCGTACAGAGATAAGCATATTAATCAGGATCTTCTTTTATCATACGGTTATGGAGATGGTGGGGGCGGTGTCAATCGTGAGATGTTGGAAATGAGGCGTCGTGTCGATCAAATGCCTGGTTTGCCAAATGTAAAAACAAGTAACGCTGGTGACTTCTTTGAAAAGTTGCAGGATACAGTGGACAATACTGAGAGCTATGTCCATACATGGGATGGTGAACTGTATCTTGAGTATCACCGCGGCACTTATACTAGTCAGGGCTATAACAAGAAAATGAACAGAAAACTGGAACTTTTATATCGTGAAACAGAATGGATAAATGTATTAAGCTGCCTTTTCGGGAAGGGAATGTCTTCATACCAGCAAAAGGAATTAAATAACGGATGGAAAATCATCTTGCGCAATCAATTTCACGATATTATTCCCGGATCCTCTATTAAAGAAGTTTATGAGGATTCATCGGTAGAGTATGAAGAGGCTGAAAAAATCGGAATAGATGTATGGAGGAGTGAGGCTAAGAAATTAGCTGAAAAAAACAAAACATCATTCACAGTATTTAATTCCTCATCGTGGAACAGAGACGGCCTTGTGCGTATCTCAAATGTTGATGATTTAGTAGACGGGAAGTGGAAAGACGTTCAGGGCAGGGAGTTAAAAGCCCAACGTCTGAGTCAAGAATGGATAGTCGAAGCTATAGATTTGCCGCCGATGGGATATTCTACTTTGGTCTTTGAACAGGAAGAAAAGCAAAAGCGGCAGAACTCCCCGTTTACAGCTAAGGAGTTTGGAATCATCACACCGTTTTATGAAATTGAATGGAACAAAGATGGTCAGATTATTAAGCTGTATGACCTTGTCAACAAAAGAGAAGTATTATCTCCTGGAGCGCGCGGGAATATATTGCAAGTGTTTGAAGACAAGCCTTTAGCCCATGATGCCTGGGACATTGATTTATTTTATCTCCAAAAATCGGAGGATGAAATTACTAATCTTGTTTCTGCTGATCTTATTGAGACAGGCGAACTGCAAGCTATCGTTCGGTTTGAATGGAGATACATGGACTCCATTGTAAAACAGGACATGGTTCTTTACGCGAATCATAAGCGGGTTGATTTTAAGACATATGTTGATTGGCAGGAACGGCAACGCTTGCTAAAAGCGGCTTTCCCAGTTGATATTCGTACTACCGAAGCGACTTACGATATTCAGTACGGAAATGTCAAACGGCCAACGCATTGGAATACGAGTTGGGATTATGCTCGTTTTGAAACGGTCGGCCACCAGTGGGCAGACTTGTCGGAAGAGGGGTATGGTGTAAGTCTTTTAAATGATTGTAAGTATGGATATGACATTAAGGATAATGTTCTAAGGTTGTCATTAATAAAATCTGCTGTCCATCCGGATCCTCAGGCGGACCGGGGTGAACATTACTTTACGTATTCACTCCTTCCTCATTCTGGTGATTGGAAAGAGGGACATACAGTCCGTGAAGCGTGGGATTTGAACTGTCCGTTAACCTATGTACAAGGCAGTGGTGACTATGGAGAATTTTCGCTTTTCGATTGTTCTGCTGGCAATGTGATGGTCGATGCCGTTAAGAAAGCGGAGCAAACAGATAAGATTGTACTTCGCCTCCATGAATTTGAGGGGCGCAGAGGGGAGCTTGAGATCGGTAGTGATATGAAGGTTTTATCATGGCAAGAGTGTGACTTAAGGGAACGGCCGATTGGTGAAAAAAATATTGACGGCCCTATTTCCACTAAGTTTAAGCCCTATGAGATTAAAACTTTTATTCTCGAAGTTGAACATTAAATTGGAGGAAAAAATATGAAATCTATCAACCAATTCTTGTTGGTTTCAGTGGTCTTTATTATCACACTCATCGGATTTATATCGCACTCTTATGCTCAACAACCCTATACACCGTATTGGTATCCTGAACAGTTGCTGAAATGGAACCCAGAAGAAAATATAGATGCGCCTTTCAACAGAGGGACTATTCCGCTAAAAGATAGATTTGAAGGATACAAGGTGAACGAACATGCAATGAACGCCCCACAAGTTGTGGCACTCTCGGCAATGAATCCAACAACCAGCGGCGTGCCTTCACAAGGTTCCGGTGATTCTGAAGTCTATGCTTTCAACTACTGGCAGTACACAGATTTACTAGTTTATTGGGGAGGATCAGCGGGTGAGGGGATTATTGTCCCGCCAAGTGCAGACGTCATTGATGCTGCTCATAAAAACGGTGTTCCGGTATTGGGAACAATCTTTTTTCCGCCAGAATATTACGGAGGGAAATTTGAATGGGTAAAGGAAACTCTTCAACAGCGATCTGACGGCTCATTCCCTGTTGCTGATAAATTAATTGAAGTTGCTGAGTATTATGGTTTTGATGGTTGGTTTATTAACCAGGAAACGGCAGGAGGTGATGAAGAAACTGCAAATAGGATGCAGAAATTTTTGAAGTATCTTCAAAAAAACAAACCAGAAGGTATGCATGTCATGTGGTACGACGCGATGACGGAAAGCGGTAAGGTTAACTGGCAAAATGCACTTACAAATGCCAATGATATGTTTTTTCAAGACAAGACGGAAAAAGTATCTGACAGTATGTTTCTTAATTTCTGGTGGGAAGATATGCAAGTTTCTAGTGAAAAGGCATTGAGTCTTGGCAGAAGTCCATATGATTTATTTGCCGGAATCAATGTAGGAGCGGATGGATATCATACCGATGTTGCCTGGGATGGTCTTTTCCCAGATGGGGAAAATCCGAATGTTTCACTTGGGATGTATCGACCTGATTGGACGTTCACTAGCTCTGATAATCAGAAGCAATTTTACACAAAAGCAAATCACTTCTGGGTGGGGCCAAACGGAGATCCGACGAATACGGAAACCGTTTCAGATTGGAAGGGAATCGCAAATTATATCGTTGCAAAATCATCAATCAACGAGCTTCCTTTCACGACAAACTTTAATACCGGCAATGGTGAAATGTTCGCAGTCAAAGGGGAAATCCTAAAAGAGGCGGAATGGAATAATCGAAGCCTTCAAGACATTCTCCCAACATGGCGCTGGATTGCGGATAGTGATGGGAAAGCCCTTGAACCAAGCTTGGATTGGAAGACTGCCTATTATGGGGGAGTTCACTAAGGGTCTCGGGTGATTTAAGTGAACAGAATGCAACGCATCTTAAGTTATACAAAACGGATTTAAAAGTAGAAAAACATACAGAACTTTCTATCACTTACAAAACATCTTCAAAGCATTCTCACATGAAAGTGGGCTTGTCTTTCGAAGAAAACCCCGAAGAATTTGTCTTTCTCAAAACGAAAAAGACGAATCCAAACGGTTGGTATACGGAAACTATTCCGCTAGAAAGATTTCGAGGCAAACAAATTGCGGCGATTTCATTGTACTTTGACAGCAATAAAAAGATTGAAGACTATACGATCAATATCGGACAGCTATCGGTTAGAAAAGCACAGATAGGGAAGAATTCCGCTTCTCTTCCTACAGTCTCTGGTCTGAAGGTTACTGATGTCGATTTTGAGGACGGTATTTATGCTGATACAAGAATCAAGTGGGATCGACTTAGCGACACGGATGTAAAAAGGTATGAAGTTTATCGCATCAAGCCTGACGGAACAAAAGAGTTCCTTGGTGCAACCCCTAATCATGTTTACTACGTTCAGCAGTTTAGAAGAATTGCAAAAGAAGATGAAACCGTGTTTGAGGTTGTCGCTATTGACCAACAATATAGGCACGGAGAAACGGCACGTGTCAATTTCAAATGGCCTCCGTACCCTGAGCCAACCGCTGATTTCAGTGTAGATAAAACCTTTGTTACCCCTGGAGAAAAAGTTACATTTTTTAATCAGTCCTCAGAAGTGACCGAAACACTTTCTTGGGAGTTTCCGGAGGGCACCCCTTCGACAAGCACAAAAGATCAACCTGTCGTAACCTATGAACAACCGGGTACGTACAGTGTAACGTTGTCAGCCAAAAATAGCGAAGGTGAGGATGTTATCACAAAAGAGGCATTAATTACAGTCAGTGAGAAGGCCGATGAAGCAACGAATATTGCACAGGGTAAACCGGCTTCGGCCGACGGTGCATGTATCAAAACAGAACAGCCGAAATACGCTGTTGACGGAGATCCCAGCAGCAAATGGTGTGCACTCGGTGAGGAACCACACTGGCTAACTATTGATTTGGGGGGAGAATATCTTGTCAGCAAATTTGTTGTCAAGCATGCTGAAGCAGGTGGCGAATCGGCTTCTTTTAACACAAGTGGTTTTAAGCTTCAAATCAGCCAGGACGGAGAACATTGGACTGAGGTTAAGGAGGTAAAGGGAAACAAATATGCTGTAAGTCACCATCCTGTTCCTCTAACAAACGCGAAATATGCAAGGTTGAAGATTACAAAAGCAGGCCAGGGAAGTGGTTCCACAACTCGTATTTATGAGTTTGAGGTTTATGGAATTAAAAACTGATTTTCGTTAGGATGGTGGCTATGCTTCTAGAAGTCATTGCGACAAATGTAAATGAGGCTAAAATAGCCTTCGAGCACGGCGCCGACCGCATTGAACTGATTACCGGAATAACAGAAGGCGGATTGACTCCTAGTTACAGCCTAATCAAAGAAGTTGTTCAGGCAGTTGACATACCAGTACATGTTATGGTCCGCCCTCATCATTATTCCTTTTGCTATGACGATGAAGAGATTCAAATTATATGCGAGGATATTGAAATCATTCGCCGTCTTGGTGCATCTGGAATTGTCATCGGTGTATTAACAGGTGAACGGAAGATTGATGAGGAAAGGCTGAAAACCTTCATCTGCTTAGCAGGAGATTTGGATATCACTTTTCATAGGGCTTTTGATGAAGTTTCAGATCAGGAGGAGGCCTTACAGACATTGCTCAAGTATCCAGAAGTTAATCGTATATTAACCTCAGGCGGTAAAAAAAGTGCGTTGGAAGCAGTACCGCAAATCACAAAGCTAGTGAGTCTTGCAAGGGATACGCATCTTTCAATTATTGCTGGAAATGGGTTAACTGTAAATTCTTTAGAAGCATTTGTGCAGCACACAGAGGTTCAGGAGGTCCACTTGGGTTCAGGTGTCCGTTGCGGCGGAAAGTCTACGGAACGTATGGATCCCAAAAAAATCTCTGAAATTTCAACAATGATAATTTAATTTACGTGGAGGTTTCTCAATCTATGTCGGATAAGAAAATTGTACACATTATTTCTCATACCCATTGGGACCGCGAATGGTATTTACCCTATGAAAAACATCATGTTTTGTTAATTAAGCTGATGGACACTTTGCTTAAGACACTGGATAAGGATTCAGAATATAAAAGCTTTCATCTTGATGGACAAACAATTATTCTTGAAGACTATCTACAGGTCCGTCCTGAGATGAAGGAAAAGCTGGAAAAATATATTCGTGAAGGGCGCATTCACATTGGGCCATGGTACATTTTGCAGGACGAGTTTCTAACAAGCAGTGAAGCGAATATACGCAATCTTCTTATTGGTCGCAAAGATGCGTCACAGTATGGGGAGGAAGCGAAGGTCGGTTATTTTCCAGACTCATTCGGCAATATGGGACAGGCACCGCAAATCCTAAAGCAAGCAGGTATTGAAACGGCGGTTTTCGGTAGAGGGGTAAAACCCACCGGCTTTAACAATACAGTGGCGGAAGTTGAAAACTATGAGTCTCCTTATTCAGAAATGATCTGGAAAGGCCCCGATGAATCCTCTGTACTCGGAATTTTATTTGCCAATTGGTATAGCAACGGAAATGAAGTTCCTGTGGAAAAAGAAGAGGCGGCAATGTATTGGCAGAAGGCAATTAAGGAGGCAGTCAAATACGCTTCCACGCCGCAGCTTTTAATGATGAACGGGTGTGATCATCAGCCTGTCCAGACGAATTTGTCTCAAGCCATCCAGACAGCACGACAATTGTTTCCGGAGGTTGAATTTATTCATTCTAATTTTAACGATTATATAAAATCAGTACAGGAAACGTTACCCGAGGATTTGAAAGAGATTCATGGAGAATTAAGGAGTCAGCGTACGGACGGTTGGGGAACGCTGGTTAACACGGCGTCTTCAAGAATATATCTTAAGCAAATGAATCACCAGTGCCAGACACTTCTTGAAAAGGTTGCGGAGCCGCTAGCTTCTTATGCTCACTTACTTGGCACGGATTACCCATATCATCTTTTCAACTATGCTTGGAAAACATTAATGCAGAACCATCCACACGACAGCATTTGCGGGTGTAGTGTGGATGAGGTCCATCGTGAAATGAAAACTCGTTTTGAGAAAAGTAAGCATATAACCGAGATGATCGTGGACCACAGCCTTCAGTCTATTACGGAAAAAATCGATACAAGCCGTTTTTCGAGGTGGGGGAGAAGTGCACGTCCATTTACTGTGTTCAATTCAACAGGGTGGGATCGAAGCGGGGTTGTTTCGGTACAAATTGATTTGGAACGCCATTACTATTCAGAGGGTGTATCCAAACAACAGTTAAAAGAATTGAATCTTGAAGAAAAAGTTTTAGTCGATGATAAGGGTCGTGAATTGGATTGCGGTGTTGAAGACTTAGGAATTGTTTTTGGCTATGATTTGCCGGAAGACAAGTTCCGCCAGCCGTACATGGCCCGCAGGATATGTATAACCTTTGAAGCGGAAAAAGTTCCCGCGTTAGGTTTTCAGACTTTTGCATGGGTAGACCCAATAGAAATGAATGTATCAGAGTCATCATCTTCTTTAATCATAAATGACTGCGAAATGGAGAACGACTATCTCAAATTAAAAATTGAAAATAACGGGTCTCTGACAGTGACAGAAAAAGGTGGGGGCCATACATTTGAAAATCTATGTATCTATGAAGACAGTGGCGATATTGGGAACGAGTATATGTTTAGACAGCCTGACGGTGAAAAGGCGCTTACAACAAAAGATGTGCAAGCAAAAGTTCGATTGATTGAAGACCAACCCTTCCGAGGCACTTTTGAAATCACCCATGAATGGCAAATCCCTGGTAAAGCAAACGAGCTGTTGGACCAAGAACAAAAGGAGTATGTATGGTTTACAGAACGAAAAGCCAAAAGGGTAGAAAAGACAGTTCCTTTAACAATTAGGACATTAGTCAGCCTTGAAAAGAATGGGAAAGGACTTGAGGTGCAAACCTCATTTAACAATGAGGCGAAAGATCACCGGGTTCGGGCATTATTCCCTACAGATATTGAAGCGGATACTCATGTGGCAGATTCGATTTTTGAAGCTGCGGAACGCGATAATGTTCCGGCTCCGGAATGGGATAACCCAAGCAATTGTCAGCATCAACAGGCGTTTGTAAGTGTAAATAATGAAAAAGTGGGTTTAACGGTTACAAATCACGGTTTGAATGAATACGAAATTCTCCAAGATGGTAGGAGTACGATTGCATTGACTCTACTTCGGTCGGTTGGTGAACTCGGAGACTGGGGTGTTTTCCCGACCCCTGAAGCCCAGTGTCTCGGAGAACACACAGTCCGGTTTAAGATCATTCCATGCCTTTATCACGAGGAAAATTCGGACTCTTATATTGAAGCTTATCAATACCAAGTTCCGTGGAGTGTCCAACAAATAGGAGTTCATGAAGGTGATTTACCTGCCATTGATTCACCTATTGAATGGGAAGGATCCAACCTTGCATTTTCCTCGATGAAAGTGGCCGAAGATACAGGGGATCTAATGTTAAGGTGGTTCAATTTATCGAAGGAGGATCAACAACTTATTCTAAAGCCGAAGACGAGCTTTGAAAGAATTTACATGAGTAATGTGATGGAAGAGGAAGTTGACGATGTGCACCTGGATAAGACCTACATACCCGTAAGGAAGTGTGAAATCGTCACATTGGGTCTATCAAATCCAGATAAAAAGATCTAGGGGTGAAATAGTTGGAAAAAACAATTCCGGAATCAATGATTCGATTGATCAATGAAGTAAAGGATAGATTTGCAAATGATGAAAAACTCGGTGAAATGTTTGAAAAAGGTTTTATGAATACGCTAAAGACAACAGTCGAACGCAAGGATGACGGTACAACTTTTGTCATCACGGGTGATATCCCGGCGATGTGGTTAAGGGATTCAGCTGCACAAGTTCGCCCGTATTTGATATTGGCAGTTCATGATAAGGAAGTGGCAGATATAGTTGAAGGTGTAGTAAAAAGACAATTTCAATATATTGTTCATGACCCGTATGCAAATGCATTTAATAAAGAGGAGAACGGAAACGGACATCATGCTGATAATACAGAAATGACCCCGCTTATTTGGGAGCGTAAATATGAAGTCGACTCTCTATGCTATCCGATCCAATTAGCATACTTATTTTGGAAAGCAACAGGTCGGGTCTCCCACTTCAATCAAACATTTATAAATGCAGCAAAAAAAATCATACAAACATGGAAAATTGAGCAGGAGCATGAAAAACGTTCTTCTTACCGATTTCATAGGGAAAACGCTCCTAATGCTTCTGACACATTGACACGAAATGGTAAAGGAAGCTTAACAGCTAAAACAGGTATGACATGGTCCGGGTTTCGACCGAGTGATGATGCTTGTAAGTATGGTTATTTAATTCCTTCAAATATGTTTGCTGTTGTTGTGTTAAGATATTTGTCTGAAATCGCGGAAAGTGTTCTGGACGACCGTGAAATGAAAGATAAGTCCGATCTATTGGCCACGGAAATAAATGCAGGGATCGAAGCCCATGGAAAGGTCGAACATCCTGAATTCGGAACGATCTATGCTTACGAAACAGATGGATTTGGAAACCACAATTTGATAGATGATGCCAATGTTCCTAGTTTATTATCAGTTCCTTACTTAGGATATTGTAAGACAGACGACCTTGTTTATCAAAATACACGCCGATTTATTTTGAGTAGGGAAAATCCTTATTACTACGAAGGGAAAGTCGCAAGAGGGATTGGGAGTCCGCATACACCAGAAAGGTTCATCTGGCATATCGCACTTGCGATTCAAGGGTTAACAACCAATGACCAAGTTGAAAGCAAAGAGATCCTGGAATTGTTAAAATCGACGGATGCAAATACTTATTTAATGCATGAAGGCTTTGACGTTGACGACCCTAGCAATTTTACAAGGCCATGGTTTTCCTGGGCTAATTCCATGTTCAGTGAATTTCTGTTAAGTACATGCGGTTATTATGTTCCGGGGAGCCCAGGGTTTGCGGAGTCGGGGAAATAGAAATCGGGAAGAGACTTGAAGTTATGTTTATTTCGATTGAATCGTTATCAATAGAGGGGAAAATATGACTTTCCTTTAGTTAGGCAAATGCAGTTCTATTTTATGAAAAGTAAATAGAAATATACCACTAATAAATAAATTTAGAATTTTTTCTTCTAGGGATCTGTGGTGATTGAAAGGTCAATTAACCTATCAAAAGTGCTCGTAACTGTGGAACTGTTTCAGAAATAATAAAAGGCTAACATAGAAGAATTGGTCGGGTTCTTGGTTACAGATAAAAAGCACACAGAAGAAGGTGATAAAAGTGAATTATGTCGTAGGTATTGACATCGGTGGAACGAAAATAGCTGTAGGAATTGTAGATGAAGAAGGTAACCTGTACGATAACAAAATTTTTTCAAATGATGCGCAATCTCCGGTGGAAACAAAGTTGGAGCATCTGTATTCGATGGTCCACGGATTAATTAATCAAACGATGTTTTCCAGAGACCGGTTACTGGGTATAGGCGTAGGGGCTCCAGGCCCGTTAAATGCAAAAAACGGGGTGATTACATGTCCACCTAACTTACCCAACTGGGAAAATACTTATATTGTTGATTTATTACAAGAGGAATTTCAAGTTCCTGTAGTGCTTGAAAATGACGCAAACGCTGCTACTTTAGCAGAAAAATGGATTGGTGCTGCGCAGGAAAATAATCACTTTGTCTATATGACAATTAGTACCGGAATCGGTTCAGGTCTTTATGTCGATGGTAATCTTGTTTCCGGTTCACGCGGAAATGCCGGGGACATCGGTCATATGGTGATTGATCCCTCTTACGGTCCCTGTACTTGTGGCCAAGATGGTTGCTTCGAATCGATTGCTTCAGGTACTGCAATTGCTAGGCTTGGATCCACTTTAATTGGCGAAAGTTTAACAACAAAGCAAATTTTTGACCTTTATTATCAAGGAAATGAGTCAATCACATTATTTATAAATGATGTTTTCACAAAAATTGGGTCAGGTTGCGTTACACTTATTAATACCTTTGATCCGGAAAAAATTATCATTGGAGGTGGTGTTTCAAAAGTTGGAAACTGCCTCTTTGAGGAAGTGCAAGACTATGTTAGTAATTATGCTCTTAATCCTGAAGGAAGAAAAACTGAAATTGTCCCGTCAGGTTTAAAACAAAATTCCGGAGTGATCGGAGCTGCGGCTTTGTTTTTCCAAAAATGGATGACTGTTGAGAATTGATGGTATTGTATGGATGAAAATCGTTACCAATTACAAAAGCGAGCAAGAGTAATAGACTAAATTCCTTATACGTACACTCCATCGATGTAAATATAACTTTTCAAAAAAATCCCTCCTAAACTTTTAGTATGCTACATTTAGGTCGAATGGTTACGTAACCAACCAGGGGACTAAGCCAATAATATTCTGAATCTTAGGTGGTGTGCAAGGCTACATTATGACTGGAGCTTAACTGGATAATATTTATATATATTGGCAAATTATATAATTAATATGTACCCTCAGATTTTTAAGATAGCGATTATATAAGCGTTTTAATCCCAAATATAACTTATTTATTCCACTAAAAGAATGGGTGGCATGATATTAATTAGTCTGTACTAAGTCGTATTACTTAGTACAGACTTTTTTTATTAAAATAGGTCAGATAGCGTGATTTTTATTCTTGTAGTAGTCAGCATAATTGGGACTATACTCGATGGTCGGTATATCATACGAAACTATGTTAAAGAAAGGCGATGAATTTGTAGATAAGGTTTTAGCAGTGAGCAGTGGGGGTGCAAATTTTAACGGTGAAAACATATCCGGGGCAGTAACGGATCTATTGGTTTCTGGAATTCATCTACAGGATAAAAATTATAGCTATACTATAAAGCAACTCAATGCATATAAAGAGTCGATACTTGGGGGATGGAATAGTAAATTACTGATCCATATTAAAACTCAAGGTAAGGACGGGAAGATGGAAAAAGAACATAAAGCTCTCATTTTTATTTCTTGGGACAGAATGTTTTTTGATATTAATATGGATTATGACCGGTTAAAAATTATACAGACAAATGAGTAAACTTATATATGCTGAGTCTTTATTAAAGAATAACAGCTAATAAAGCTTGGCACTCATTTTTAGATAATTTATCTTGGCATCGAGTCTTACACATAAGGACGCAAATCTGGAATAAGACTTGCATTCTTTCTTTGTGCTCCAGATATTAGTAATAAAATGGTAGCTTATTATAAGCCCTATCGTTCATTGATTATATCAATTAATATATAATATATACATCGTGAGTAAGGATGGGTTATTTTGAAAAATCTAATTTTATTTTTTCTTTTACATATTTTATTTCTTTCAGGATGTAGTAGTGAAAATTATATTATATTTGAAGGAGAAAGTAATAATTGGGAAGGTAAACTTCAACTAGTTAATGATGAAACCGATGTAACAGGTAAATACTCTTTTAGACTGACTAATTGTAAAATAGATGAAGTAGATAACTTGACTATAAACATTAATGATGGCCAAACTATATTGAAACAAGACCAAGCATCTACTAAGAAGGCCATTGAAACTACTACTCAATGCTCTGGTTGTGCTACATTCGATGAAGGTTCTACCATACCTGTTACAATCTCCTGGAATAATAAAGAGTAAAGTTTCAAATTAACTAAAGAATAGTAGAATAAGACAATTTATCTCTATCTCCCCTGAGGGTCGTTAACATAGACACATCTCGGGGAGTTTTTAACTGATAAGCCCCCTAAAAACTTTTTGCATATATGGAGCATTCCTATGAGCTTTGACCAACTATTTAAATGGTTTGTAATGTTATCTTTAGTTATATTAACAGGTATTTCAATATTTATAGCTGTTAGCTTAAGTGACTTAATTGAGGAAATATTAATCAAAGGATAAGTATTATTATGAATGAACTATCGAATTAACACTTGAGTAAACAAGCAGTATTATAATCTTTCTTTTAAGATTATCTTGAAATCAAGTCTTCTGTTATACCAGCTAATATAAGCAATTCTTATTCTAAAAAGTACGTTTCAATATACACAGGTCACAATAAGTATTGTTTTCTCTAAAATAGAGAGACAGAAAGAATCACACCCATCTATAAAATATCACATGAATATCACCAATTATTAATAGTTGAGGAAATACAGAAAAAGAAAGTCCATTAAAAAGAAAAATACCTATCCCGTTTTAAGCTGAAATAAAGCGTCATAAAGCTCAGAAAATTCTTCTAAAGAATGGGCGGCATGATGTAAGGTCTTCCTTATCCCCCATAATGTAATAAAAATACCAAACGAAAGAGCTTACTTCCTGAATAAGGGAGTAAGCTTTTTTTCCGTGTTTGTTACAATAAAAATATTTAGAACTTTAGTGTAGTAGATTGGCGAGGGCAGGCACCGACTCACTACCTGAACTCTAAAATGAAGAATTTTTTAAGGTGCTTCTCAGCTAGAAGAAGCACCTTTTTTATATTATATAAAAACTTACAATGTTTAATCATTTTGAAGTTATTACGATTCAGCCAGAGCATTGGATCTCAGTGCTATTTATTTTAAGAAGGAATGGAGAAGGTATGAGTTTAGTCATTTTCCCTGAAGCGTCGATAATTTAAAATCGGAAAACTTATCATTGTACAGAACACATCTATGAAAGCGTTTTAAAAAAGTGTTTACAAAACGCAATTTACCGTGCTAGTATAAATGTAATAATTATTACACTATTCAGATATGTAATAATATTTATTACTTTTAAGGGGGTTAGGTAATGGAAAATGCTCCACTTTTGTCTGATGCAGTAATGGAACGAGTGAAAAAATTGAATACGACGCTTCTCGCTGATGCGATGGAGGGTAATGGATCGATGAACTTTAATATTAAACCAGTATCCGATGATATAATGGTCGCTGGTACGGCGTTGACTGTAGATCTCCGACCGGGAGATAATCTGTTTTTACATCAGGCCATTTACATGGGTTCGAAAGGATATGTATTAGTGGTAGATGGCAAAGGTCACACGGAGAATGCTTACTTAGGAGATTTAATGGCCAGCGCAGCAAAAGCTATGGGTATTGAAGGTATTGTGGTTAATGGTTTGGTAAGGGATAAAAATGAGTTGAAAAAAATGAATTTTCCTATTTTTTCGAGAGGGTATATCTCAAATGGCCCTTATAAAGATGGCCCCGGAAAAATAAATGTAGTTATTTCTTGTGGAAATACAACCGTTCATCCTGGTGATTTGATCGTGGGGGATGCGAATGGAGTGGTTGTAGTTCCTAGGGAGAAAATAAACGATGTGCTTGATAGGGGTGAGAAAAAATTAGTATATGAACAAAATCGTATTGAAAAGATAGATGCTTTTCAACTAGGAAAACATGATATTTTAGACATCGCTCCAAGTTGGCTTGAAGGTGAAATGGCAAAATACAAAGATTAATTGAGTTGGAGTGAATAACGATTTGGGATTATTTTTTGCTAATTATTGAATATTGATTGTAAGCGCATTCACTGATGAGTATAAAATAATGGCTAAAGTTTGGATAGGAGTTATTGAAATGAAAATAGGGTTTATTGGGTTTGGAGAAGTAAGTTATGAAATGTCGAAAGGTTTTAAGGAAGCCGGAGTAAAAGACATATGTGCTTTTGATCCACTTTATGAAGAAAGTAGTGTGCAAGAAAGAGCAAGTCGATCAAACGTTTCATTATTCGCAGATCCTGAGGAAGTTGCAGCACGAGAATTAGATGTTTTGATTGTCGCTGTTCCTGCCCAGTATGCATATTCAGCGTGGGAACAAATCGTTGACCATTTTAAGAAAGAAACAGTTTATGTTGATGTCTCGACAGCCGGAGCCTCCGTTAAAAACGACATTCACCAGAAATTAATGAAGGAAAATTACTGCCTAGTAGACGCAGCGTTAATGGGTCCCCTCCCTGTGCACCAGCATAGAGTTCCTATTATTGCTAGTGGGGATGGTACAGACAAGTTTATAAAGATCATGAAGCCCTATCAAATGGATATCGAAAAAATAAGCACTAGAGCAGGGGACGCGACAAATATCAAATTCATACGAAGCATTTACACTAAAGGTCTATCTATGCTTCTACTGGAAGTTATTCAATTATCAAATAAATTGGATTTGGAAGATACTATTATTAATTCATTGGCACGGACTATGGATGAAAAACCTTTCGTGGAAATCATGAACCGCCTAATCACGGGGAGCGCTATTCATTCTGAAAGGCGTCAAGTGGAGATGGAAAACGTAATTTCATTTATTGAAGAAAATGGTGAACTGCCGATTATGGCAAAAGCAACCAAAGATAAATTGGCACAACTTACTGCATATGGACTAAAAGAAAAATTCAATAATGAGACGCCTGAGAACTGGAAATTAGTTGTAAACAAACTATTATCTATGGAAAGAGGGGAAAAAAATAATGAGATTGTTAAATAAAACAGGGTTTCTTGGGATGATGGTAGCTTTGCTTATTACTTTAAGTGCTTGTGGAAATAGCTCTTCAGCAGGGGGAGAGGGAGATGGCAGTAATTATCCAGAAAAAGAGATTAAAATAGTTGTTCCCTTTGCCGCTGGTGGAGCTGCTACAACTACCGCAAGGCTTATAGCACAGAACATGGAAGAACACGTCGGTCAGGAGATTGTTGTAGAAAACCGAGAAGGCGGAGGCGGTACTGCAGGACAACAAGCAGTTGCTTCAGCAGAACCAAACGGTTATACCTTGTTGTTAGCGACAAACTCTGTGATTACAAACCCTATATTCAGTAAGACTGGGTATACGCACGAGGACTTTGCGCCGATAGGACAGGTAGTCAGTGATGCTTCCTATCTATACATCCCTGAAGATGCTCCATATGACGACTATGAATCTTTCGTGTCTTACGCTAAAGAAAACCCAGGTGAAGTAACGATTGGAACTTCTGGAGCGCAGGCATCTGACACCTTTGCGGCAAAAGACCTGATAGAAGCCGAGGGGTTGGACGCTCAGACTGTTCCGTATGATGGTGCGGCACGAGCCGTTAGTTCTGCTGCAGGTGGTCATGATGATGCAGCAATGAGTAGTTTTTCCGAAACTGAAGGTCAAGTGCAAGAAGGGAATTTGAAGCCTGTACTAATATTCAGTGAAGATAGTTCAGAGGAATACCCAGATATACCTACTACGGCTGATATAGGATATGAAGAGATCACGGACGAATCATGGAGAGGCCTGGTTGCACCTGAGGGTACAGACGAAGAAATTTTAAACTATTTAACGGATGCATTAGAGAAGGCATTTAATGAAGAGGACTTTCAAAAAGCTATGGAGAACCAGGGAATGGTCACTCGTTTTCGAAATGGTGAAGAACTCACAGAACTTATGAATAAACAGTATGAGCAGTACAATGGTGAATAATTAGGGCCATGACCTCTACCTAATAGAGGTAGGGGTCATATTTTCAGATGAATATATCAGGGGGAGCTATTATGCAGAAATCTAATTATATATTTGCGATCATCATGGCAATTCTTGCGCTTCTCTTTTATTTTTGGGGAAATGCGTTTTCAGAGGAGGCTAGCCAGTGGCCACAATTTTTTGCTATTACTTTACTGTTACTTTCTATACTATTGGTTGTCGACACATTTTTGAAACCTAACCGCGAAAAAGATGAAGATGAGGATGAAGTGGCAAAACCGCAAATATATGAAAAGAAAGTCTTTTATTCAGCACTTTTATTAATTGTATATTTGTTGATAATGGATAAATTGGGTTTTTTATTGACCACACCGATTTTCCTGGCTGCTCTACTATGGGCAATCAATTATAGGTTTATTACTAAATTAGTAACAATTTCTCTAGGGACTACAATAGCGCTCACCATTATATTTCAATTTCTATTAGGTGTTCCTATACCGCAAGGCGTTTTGGCAAATCTGTTCTAAAGGAGAGTCTTTATGGATCTGTGGATGAATGCAGTTTCTGATGTGTTTACATTAACTAACCTTTCCGTCATTCTATTCGGTACAGTGTTCGGAATAATTATGGGATGTTTGCCAGGAATGAGCTCTACTATGTCTATAGCAATCATCATTCCTTTTACTTTTACAATGGATCCAGCGTCTGGAATCATACTCCTTTCTGCGATTTATTGTGCCTCGGTTTATGGAGGTTCTATTTCAGCTATCCTTTTGAATACTCCAGGTACACCGGCCGGAGCAGCCACAGTACTGGATGGTTACCCTTTATCCCAGAAAGGCGAGAGCGGAAGAGTGTTAGGTGTCTCAGCTGTAGCTTCCGGACTGGGGGGTATCATTAGTGCAATAATACTTTCCACTACTGCTCCATTTTTGGCGGATCAAGCTTTACGTTTTGGTGCAGCTGAATATTTTGCTGTCGCCATTTTTGGAATATCAGTTGTATCAAGTTTAGGCGGGAAAAATCCAATAAAAGGATTGATCGCTGGCGTTTTTGGCATTTTAATAGCTACCGTAGGATTAGATCCAATTGTCGGTTACCCAAGGTATACGTTAGGGGAACCAGATCTAAATGCTGGATTTTCGCTGATACCTGTCCTAATAGGGGTGTTTTCTGCTTCACAATCGTTTGTATTGATAAAGAATGCAGGGAAAGACAAAGATGCGACCGTAAGTGATGTTTCGACTAATTCACGTCTGACTTTCAGAGAAACTATCAAACTATTACCAAATATATCTCGTTCTTCTTTAATAGGAACGTTTATAGGTATTATCCCGGGTATAGGTGGAGATCCGGCAGCTTTTGTAGCTTATAACGAAGCAATGCGCTGGTCGAAAAACCCGAAGAATTTTGGAAAAGGGGAAATAGGTGGGGTAGCTGCCCCGGAAGCTGCAAATAACGCAGTAACAGGAGGAGCCCTGATTCCATTACTTACATTAGGTATACCTGGAAATACAGTAACAGCCATTTTGATCGGTGGCCTATTAATCCATGGATTGCGCCCAGGGCCTATGCTTTTTGAAGAAAATGGCGATGTAGTATATGCATTGTTTATAAGTTTACTAGTTACAAATATTTTATTTATGGTGTTTGGTTTAGCGTTTACGAAGTATTTTGCAGCGGTCTTAAAGGTTCCTTCCATAATTTTAGGACCTATCATTTTAATGTTAAGTATCATAGGTGCTTATGCTATTCACAATAGTTATTTTGATATATGGATTATGCTGATATTTGGTTTTATTGGGTATTTGTTCAGGCAGATCAATGTTCCGACAACTCCAATCGTTCTGGCCTTGATCCTAGGACCTATTGCCGAAGAGAGTTTTCGACAAGCACTACTGCAAGGTGGCGGAGAGATGAGTATTTTTGTTACTCGTCCAATTACTGTAGTATTTTTAATTTTGGCTGTCATTTCGTTTTTCACTCCATTTGTGAGAGACTTTATACAATCAAAGAAACTAAAAAAAGTCTAACCTATCATGAAGGAAAATAAAGAAAACTTATACCGAATTCAAAACACTGTCCAAAAAATGCTGTGTGAAGTATATAAAGGAAGGATATATCGTGGAAAATCTATCTATAAAACCTGATAATTTTCAGGATTTAACACTAGACCATTTATCTTCGTTTCTCCATGGGAAGAGTTACAAAGATTTCATACAATTTTTCTTAGAAGAAAATAATAAGGGAGAAAATGGCTTACTCGTCAAAAATATTCGCGAGTCTCTGCTTCAAGAGGAAGAGGATTTTGTGCAAAACCAAATTGAATACTTCAATCGTAACGCCAGTGAATTGGCATTGTGGGTTAGTCCTGCTGAAAAAGTATTTGATCAATTTAAAAAGAACTATGAAGGGGACTCCTACGAAGGTTTAAATAGTGAAAAGGTGCCCAGGATGTTTCTCCTTCTAACGTTAAACTATGTTTTTGTTGGTTATAAAGACAAACAATTTCGAAAAGGCCTGGGACTAAAAAAACGCTCTTTTTTGAAGCCTTTTAAGATCTGAATGCACAAATAGACATGGTGGCGATATTCATGAAAAAGGATAAAAATGTGTATTTAATCTTACTATGTACTGCCTGTTTTATGTTCGGTATTGCTGGGAGTCGTCCTCTAATTCCGCTGTTTGCTAAAAATCTTGGGGCTACAAACACCGACATTGGTGTAATCGTTGCAATGTTTTCCCTTTTACCTTTGTTTCTTTCATTTCCCATGGGGAAAATACTTGATGAAATCGGCCCCAAAAGGCCTCTTTTGTACAGTGTAGGTTTAGGGGCGGCGGGGCTTCTATGGCCTTATTTATCGCCGAATTTATCAGGAATATATATTTCCCAAGTATTAACGGGTGTTTCACAAATGGCCTTTGTTATAGCAATGCAGACTTTTACAGGGCTTTTTAAAAAAGAAGAAACACGAGAATTTAATATATTTATATTTAGTATTGGGGCGGCAGCTGGAAATTTTGCCGGCCCCCTGTTCAGTGGCATACTCTCTCAACAGAAAGGGTATGCTTTTACGTTTTTTGTTTTGGCGATTTTGTCCGTAATTTCTGTTTTTCTAGTTCTTCTCTTACAAATTATAGATAAGAGTGATAAGAAAAGCAAAAGGACGGATATAGATAACACTGTGTTTGATTTATTGAAACAACCGGGATTAAGGAATGCTTTCCTAGTAAGTGCTTTAGTTTTAATAGCAAAGGATATGTATATTGCGTATTTTCCTTTACTTGCTTATGAAAAGGGCATTTCAAATGCCTTAATAGGGCTAATTATATCAATAAACGCTGGAGCAGGTGTGTTAATTAGAATTTTCCTCCCGGTTATTGCACAAAAATGGAACCGTCGGAAAGTTATTTCATTTTCTATCCTGGCAATTGCTTTACTTTACACAACTCACCCAATATTAGAACATGTCGCTCTATTCCTCGTTATTTCGTTTATTCTTGGTATTTGTTTGGGGATAGGTCAACCTTTATCAATATCAGCTACAATGAGTAATCTCCCATCTGATCAGGTAGGAAAAGGATTAGGGTTAAGGTTAACTATTAATAAGTTTACGCAAGTTACCATCCCTGTGTTTTTGGGGATGGCAGCAAGTGTTGTCGGAATAACGGGGGTATTCTATATGGTAGGTTTTCTTATGTTCACAGGTACAATAAATATAAGAAAGGATAAGGGTTAGTTTTTGTTTGGCAAGGTAGATAGTGTTAAAGTAATATATACGTGAATATTTTTTACACCTCGAATTGCTGGGTGAAGTAATTTTACTATAACTTATGGAGAGAGAACTATGGATAATCTTTTGGTTAATTTAAAAGAGAGGATTTCTGAACTAACAATCACCCAACGTAAAGTTGCTGATTATATTTTACAAAATCCTTCGGAGGTTGCTTTTCTTACCGTGGATCAATTAGCACGCAAAGTAGGCACCAGTACTACAACTATTATGAGATTAACTTTTACCCTGGGATATACAGGGTACTCTCAATTTCAGAAAGGACTGCAGGCTATACTGCGTAATAGAACAGCCCCCCATACCCGTTTAGAAACGAATTTGAAAGATATGGGGACGAGGACCTGTGGGGACGTACAGTTAGCAAGCATCTGAACCAGATTGAAAATATGTTTGACCAAATCTCAGCCGAATATCTGGATACCATTATCGATGAAATTCTGGCAGCTGATCAAATTTATTGCACAAGTGTCCGTAGTGGCCTTCCTGTAGGTCAGTATTTGACCCACGGCTTGAATCGCTCATTGGGAAATTGTCATTTAGTAATGGCTGATATGAGTGATTGGATTGATGATATGATTAATATGAAATCCACTGATTTAATCATTGCTACTAGTTTTCCAAGGTATGCTCAACGTATCATTGAATTCGTAAAGGTAGCAAGAGAGCGTAATATCAAAGTTATTGCTATTACAGATAACTATTCAGCTCCTATTGTGGAGCATGCTGATCATATTCTTACTTGTGATTCAAGTAGTATAGCCTTTCACAATTCACCTATTACAGCAATGGTCGTAGCTGACTATATTATTAGTGCGGCAGCTATTAGAAATTCAGATGAAACTCGGGGAAGGCTAGATGAAATAAACAACATATTAACAAAAATTGAATATCACCACGGTAAATAATTTTGATTAGCAATAAGGCGTTATGATATGCCAACCCATCAAATTTAATCCCCAAAGAGATTAATTTGCTGGCATTACAACCTTCCTTATAAAGTTTAATCATATGCACTCCAACAGCCTTCTAAGCTGTTGGTCTTTTTTTTGACGGCATTCTAAACCAATTCGTCAAGGAGAATGTGACTTTTAAAAAGTCACAAGAAAAGTAACGAGGGAACATAATCACTCGATGTGTATGGTGGAGTGATTGTGGTTTTGCTTCATTTGACAACTACCCCCGCAGCACCGAATTCTGCAACCGTTCGTTGCCTTCAAGGTAACTAAAAACGCCTTAAGGCGTTCTCAGAAGTAGAAAATGCCCTTGTGCTTCCCGAAATCACTGAAACAATGCTTAGAATGACACCATCCCTTTCCTAGCGAGGTTATTTTAGGCGTTATCAGTGGCTAGACATCAAATACGTTGAATACTTTGGATACGTTGTTTGCTGAGTGAAGATATCAGGTATTCAAAGTTACTTTTGGCTCAATTTTTCTTCTTAGAATACTTTAAATACTTCTTATTTTCATAGTATAGATAATCGCATTTTCCTGACGCTACCCCTTATAGGGATATTTGCTTGTACTAGGGCTAATATCGATTGATCGTCTGAAACCTCATAGTTTACAGCGGGAACTATTTGATATTTATTAAAGAGTCAGCAACCTCATTATCCATCCTGACCCCACTTTGAAAAACGTTAAAGAAGTTTTTATGGCCTTAAGGAAGCACTTGGCATCACAAATGTTGACAAATTTCTGAATTTATTTTAGCCTACATGTAAGCGCTCTAATTAACAAGGAGATATAACACAATGACCTCATCTAAAGATGTAGCAAAACACGCAGGAGTATCTCAGTCCACGGTTTCAAGGGTGTTGAACACCCCTGAAAAAGTCGACAGAAATAAATATGAAAAAGTAGTACAAACCATGAAAGAACTTAATTATCGCCCCAATTCTATTGCAAGATCACTGGTAAAAAAACAGACGAAGTCGATTGCCCTTATCTCAGGTCCTTTACACAACCCGTTTTTTGTGGAAACGACGACTTCGATCGTCAATTATTCCAAGCAGAGGGGGTATAACGTAAACGTCCATTTTGAGAATTTTGGAGATAACATGTCCATTTATAAAGATGTTCTTGAGCGTGAGGTAGACGGAATTATCCTATCTTCCATTCTGTATGATGATCCGATATTTCCTGAGCTTAAAAAGCAAAATATTCCGTTCATCATGTTTAATCGTAAACATCGTGAACCAATGAATTATGTGGAAATGGACAATGTACAGGCTGGAAGGATTGCAACGGAACATTTGTTGGGTTTGAATCACCAAAATATTGTTTATATCGGTGGTCCATCCACTATGACCACTTTTCAGGGTCGCTATGAAGGCTTCAGACAGGTTATGGAAGAAAACGATTTCGAAGTTACGGATCATAATGCACGAATGACGAATACCAGTGAAGAGGCTATTCGTGAGGTTATGGGGGGATATTAGCTGAAAAGGATCGTCCAACAGCTATTTTTGCAGCCACAGATTCGATTGCCATTTTCATTTTGGATTATTTAATACAAAAAGGATATAGCGTACCGTCAGATATCAGTTTGATTGGGGTCGATAATATCGCCTTAACGAGCCATCATTCTTTTCAGCTGACAACAGTTGGGATGATAAAGGAAGCGAATCTAGGTCAGTTGGCTATTGAGAATCTAATTGAACAGATTGAGAACCCTGAAATAGATAGTATTCAGGAGACGTACCCGAATCAGTTGTTTATACGATCAACAACAAAGAAAATTTAAACTTTATTTTGAATACGTATTCATAGCCGAAATATAATGAGATTTTATGACATGGGGTTCCATTAGGGGTAATCCTTTAATTTGAATATGATCAGGATGAATACGTAACCAATAATTACAACTCTTCATCATCCCTGAGTGTGATACCAAGCTAGTGAAAAGGATCTTCAACTTTAAAACAGATTTCACTTTATTATTCTCTTTTAGGAGATGAATATACTATGTACATGCTTCAAGAGGCAGACAAAATTCAATTACCTGATCAACACACGATTTTATATTATCCATATGTTTTATCCGAATGGTCGGTAGAGTATAAACCCTTACCATTCATGAAGAATAGAAACGAAAAGATGAGGGTCATTTCAAATATGTTCTATAAAGATACGGGACTGTTTGCATGGTCTATGGAGAAATTAAAAGCGCTACCAAATAATGATCAAGCGATATTTTTACCTGAACAGTATGAGGATAAGGATCGGCACCATACTACAGTTGATTTTTTACGTAATCTGTACCTCCACAAAAGGAAGGTATGGTCTAATCCATTATTGGATTGTTTGAATACGTATTCATTGTATGTGCCCTATGCGATTTTTCCTGAGTACAGTAAGAAACAAAGGGGGTATCAAATACTGGAGATTTCTTCAGGTCACAGGGCGGATCTGAAGAAACACAAAGATATCTATCACTATCTGCAAACTAGGGAGGTGATTGAATGACGTTTTTGTATATCATGATGGCTATTATTTTAGGGACATGGATAGGGATGGCTTTCGTGCTTTTTAAAACGAACTTTTTAAATAAGTAAGGGGGATTACATTGGACAGTGTAGTTGTTTATTCTTGGATATTCATGGGGATTTTTATTGGTATTATGCTTGCTATGGGTTTTATAGGAATGAAAAAGACGAAGAGCGCAGATGATTTTGCTACGGCTCGGTCTAGTTATGGACCAATGACCATTGCCCTGGTTATCAGTGCAGGGATATCAAGTGGATCAACGTTTATGGGGATGCCTGGGTTAGCCTATGACTTAGGAACTCCGAGTTTATGGTATCCGCTGCTGTATCCGGTAGCAACACTTATCGGGATGCTATTTGTAGCGAAGACTATTAAAAAGTACGGGGATGAGTTTGGAACACGAACGATTCCTGAATTTATAGGGGACCGTTTTAATAGTGAGTTTTTAAGAATTGTATTAACGGTCATATCTATTCTATTAATCTTCTATGTGGTATCCCAGCTGGTTGCAGCTTCCACGATGTTCCAAATTATGATGGGGGTTGATTATCATTGGGGAATCATTATTACAGGGGTAGTGCTGGCGATTTATGTATTTATGGGTGGCTCCCATTCTGACATCTTGACGGACTCTATTCAGGGTTTTCTGATGTTAATTACATCTCTGGTTGTAGTCGTTGTTTTTGTGGCAAGTGTTGGGGTGGAAGGTGGTTTTGGAGATATGATCTCCACGATAAAGGAAAGGAACCCTACTGGTGGTTTTGATCAACTGTTCCTTCCTGGTAACAACACGTATGGCTCATTTTGGCTAGTGGCCTTACTTTTTATCGCCCACCTTCCATTTGGTATTTTACCACATTTAGGGAATAAATTCTTGGCTGTAAAGTCGAACAAGGATATGAAGAAATTGATCATGTACTGTACGATTTTTGCAACCATCTTATCTTTAATGGGTCTTGGCGGTATGCTCGGTATTGCTGTGATTGATCCAGGGGTGGAAATTCGTCCTGATCAGGTCATACCTGTATTATTTCAGGAAATTTTTCCTCCATTCCTAGCAGCATTTTTAGCAGTAACGGTTCTCTCTGCTATTATGTCCACATCAGACGGATTGATTGTATCGTTAACGCAGCTACTTGCGAACGACCTTTATCGTAAATCAATTGTTCCCAGGTTTAATGTCTCCAAAGAAAAAGCAGAAAAAATCGAGCTTGGCATAAGTCGTTATTCCACTTTTGTGGTCATTCTCATTGCGGCTATAATGGCGTGGAATCCACCTCAATTTCTATCGATCTTCATGTGGATCGGAATAGGAGGTATCGTATCCGCTACGGCGGGACCATTAGTTGTCGGTGCTTTGTGGAGTAGAGCAACCAAAGCAGGGGCCATCACATCATTAGTGGTGGGTACGCTCTCTTACTGGTACATCTTCCTGCCAATAGGACTAGGAGTCAGAAATCCGTTTGCTGCTGCCGGTACAGGAGTACTGTTAAGCATGATAACGATGGTTGTATTTACTTTAATTGTGGGGAAACAAGAATCAAATGAATGCGGAAACTTCAGAAAAGGTATCCATTAATTCTTAGAAAAGGAGAATAATAGATGAATTCTTTTATTACGCCACAGAACATTTATCACGGGGAAAATTCAATTAAGCAGCTTAGAACGATCGTTCAGGATTTGAAGGTAAGACGTGCTTTTGTACTAACCGATCCTATGTTAAAAGAACTTGAAGTTATTCAGCCTATTGAGAAGATTTTAAAAGAGGAGGGTATCAGGTATGACTTATCGACTAACGTCGTACCTGAGCCACCTTTAGAGATAGGAAATGAAGTGCTCCAAGAAATCCGGGAAAATCAACCTGATCTTGTGTTAGGGATTGGGGGAGGAAGTGCGATGGATCTTTCCAAAGCTTCGGCTGTACTGGCGGACCATGAGGGTTCTGTGGGAGACTACTTGAATTTAACGGGTACCAAGAAGCTTGAATCTCCAGGCATTCCGACAGTGCTTATTCCTACCACAGCAGGAACAGGGGCCGAAGTAACAGATATTTCAGTCTTCTCCTTAGAAGGTACAAAAGATGTTATTACCCACAAATATTTGTTAGCTAACTATGCTATCGTGGATCCGCAGCTAACCTATACGCTGCCACCTAAGGTGACCGCAGCGAGTGGAGTAGATGCACTCACTCATGCCATTGAAGCTTTTACTTCTGTGAATGCAACTCCTTTAACAGATACGCTCGCTTTAGATGCCATGAAGCGAATTGTGAATAATTTACGTAGTGCTGTTTGGAATCCAAAAGCCTATTATGCTAGAAAAGAAATGTCGCTTGGCAGTTTAATAGCAGGACTCAGCTTTTATAATGCAGGGGTTGCAGGGGTGCATGGATTAGCTTATCCGCTCGGGGGCTTATTTAAGATTCCACACGGTGAAGCTAACGCCGTGCTTCTACCTTTTGTGTACCACCGTATTTGGCCATCTTGTTTAGAAAAAATGTATGCGCTAGGTGAAGTTTTCTCTGTATCCTATGAAGGCAAGGACAAACGTCAAGTTGCCCTGGAGGTCATACAAGCTCTTCATGAACTAGTAAAAGATGTAGGTTTACCGACCACCATTTCTGAATACAACATTACAACGGATGATATAGACCAACTAACCAGTAACGGTAATAAGCAGACACGCTTGCTTGCAAGAAGCCCGATGCCTTTTGATGAAAATAGTATACGAAATGTTTATGAGCATGCACTTCGTGGATGGGAATAAGTTGCAATTTAACAAAATATATTAGAGGATGATAACAATGGATAATAATGGTGATCAACTAAATTTATTAAACTATATAGCTGGAGAATGGCAGGGGCAAAACCTAGAAAAGTTTGACGTCATGAATCCAGCCACCAATGAAGTGGTAGGTACAATGCCAAACGGAACGGAAGAAGATGTGCTTGCAGCCATTGACGGGGCACAATTAGCATTGGAAGAATGGAAAGGATTATCTGCTGAGAAAAGGTCTATTTTTCTAGAAAAATTCTATCAGCAGGTGGTTGAACGAAAAGAAGAGATCGCTCGCATTATTACCTTGGAAAATGGCAAGCCCCTTAATGAAGCAAGAGGAGAAGTCTTATATGCGGCTTCTTTTATCAAATGGTACGCAGAAGAAGGGAAACGAGTGTATGGTAGGACCATCCCATCGAAAGGGGCAGGTCAGCGAATCCAAGTCATCAAACAGCCAGTCGGTGTAGTTGCAGCTATTACTCCATGGAATTTTCCTGCTGCTATGATCACTAGAAAGCTGGCTCCAGCCCTTGCGGCAGGTTGTACTTTTATTGTAAAACCACCAAAGGAAACGCCATTAACGGCCGCCAAGTTAATGGAGTGTGCGGAAGAGGCAGGTATCCCGAGCGGGGTAGTTAATATGGTGGTAACACCAAACGAAGCGTTCAGTGAAACGGTCCAAAATAGTAATGAAGTTCGTAAACTTACCTTTACTGGTTCCACAGAAGTAGGGAAATTGCTCATGAAGCAAAGCGCGGGTTTAGTAAAAAACATCTCACTGGAACTTGGCGGTCAGGCTCCGTTGATTGTATTAGATGATGCTGATGTAGAAACAGCGGTCGAAGGCACGATTGCATCAAAATTCAGAAATGCCGGCCAAACTTGCATATGTGCGAACCGACTTTATGTTCAATCCGGAATATATGATGAATTCGTCAGCAAATTAAAAGGAAAAATTAAAGAACTTAAAGTAGGAAATGGATTGGAAGAAGACGTGGATATTGGGCCTCTCATTAATCAAAAGGGGTGTGATAAAGTCGTACGCCATGTAGAGGATGCGGTAGAGAAAGGAGCTGAAGTAGTCGTCGGTGGCCAAGTCAATCAAAATGATGCACCATTTTACGAACCTACACTCATTCTAGAAGCAAAGGAAAATATGCTTTGTATGACCGAAGAGACCTTTGGTCCAGTAGTCCCCGTAAAAAAGGTAGAATCGGATGAGGAAGCTATTAGCCTTGCCAATGAGACACCTTTTGGGTTAGCTGCCTATTATTTCACAGAAAGTATTAGCCGTGGTACAAGAATAGCGGAAGCCTTAGACTATGGCATTATTGGCTGGAACCATGGTGCCCCATCTGCTGCTCAAGCTCCTTTTGGAGGAATGAAGCAAAGTGGATTAGGAAGAGAAGGGGGAGCGGAAGGTATAGAAGCCTTTCTGGAAACGAAGTATCTCTCCGTTGGTATAAAATGATTAATAAGAATGCCTTTTGGTTGTATGACCAGAAGGCATTCTTTTTATTTGGGGGTGTATGAGGATTCGCCTACGTACATTGTTACGGAGGATGAAGGCTATCTATCGGGAGAAGGCCTCGGATCAGAGTGTGCCACTGGCTGAACCACTTGTCCAACCGAGTGTAGCCGATCTAAAATAGTATTAAGCAATCGGGGAGGTTAGTTTAATATGATTGATAAAGATAAGTTATTCCGGCAAAAAATAAGACCCCTCGATTTTGGAAAATCAAGGGTCTTACCTTATAAATAAAAATAATCTAATTATGACTCTTTTCTAGGGCTAGTTTTATACCAAAACCTATCAGTATAGTACCTGTGATTCCTTCAATAATATATTGTGCTTTAGGCTCTTTCATAAAAGCACTAATCTGATTAATTAAATAGACGTAAAGTAAAAACCATATGGCAGTCAATACAGTAAAGGTGATACCCATTATAAGAAACGGTAGAAAGGTATTGCTTCCAGAGTCCACGAATTGAGGAAAAAAAGTTAAGAAAAAGACAGCAACTTTGGGGTTTAGGATATTGGTAAGGAATCCTTGTTTAAAACAAGATGTATTTTTAAACTGGCTTTTTGTGTTCATCTCAACACTTGCTGCTTCTTCCTTTTTCCTTAAATACCATAAAGTCTTAACACCCAGATAAATTAAGTAAACAGCACCAACGTATTTGAAGACAGAAAATAATAACGCTGATTTCATAATGATTGCTGATAGTCCTAATACAGCAGCAGAAGTATGGATAAGAATGGCACAACAAATACCTAAAGCTGTTTTAAGACCCCCGATTCTCCCAACGGTGAGAGTGTTTTTGGTAACAATGGCAATATCGGGACCAGGTAAAATAATTAGAAAAATACACATAAGGACAAACAGATAAAAGTTTTCCATTTTATTATCTCCTTTTTGATTAAGATGAGGTCTGAATATGTGATTCTTACATTGTATTATATATAAATAACAGAATAAACGTATGGAAAAGCTTTTTTCTTGATGCTGGATTTACGAATATAACGATTATTCTACTGGACTTTTTGCGGGGTGGATTTGCCAAACAGAATAAATTATTGCAATAACATGAGTTAAGAATGATTGTTTCGCTAACGGAGCGTTTTTCTTAAATAAAGATCAGCACTTATTTTTCATTATAGAGCCAGATTGTAGAGCAACACAGTCATTGTGTCATGCTAAAATCAGGAAAATATTGTGAAGAAATGCACTTAAAGTAACGTTGCAGGTTAATTTAATAAATTATAGAATTATTATTAGTCATTAGCGTTGCATTAATTTAATCTGATTATTTCGTCTATTTAATTTCGGCAAATAGTGAAAAAAGACAACCCCCACCTAAACAGGCGGTTTCATCCATTTGGTATTTTTATACAATTAAATATCGGAAACGGACACTATTACATTTAGGGTATGTTACCAAGCGTTTTTTCCCACTGTTTCCATGATTTCCACATCAACTTCTTTAAGCGCCTTGCGATAGTTAGTGTACTTTTTTCTGATTTCGTTTTCTCTTGTGTCAAAACCAATAGACAGTACACAATCAATGCTAAATAAACTTGATTTTGGATTGCTGTTTCGCTTCTTCCATAAAAATGTTCGATGCGCACGTGTTGCTTGACCCAACGAAAGAAAAGTTCGATTTGCCAACGTTTTCGGTACATTTCCGCTATTGTTTCTGCTGAAGTTTCGAGGTCATTTGTCGTGAGTCGTAGGAAATTTCCTTTCGTATCCTCCACCTCAATCACTCGCATGGGATGAGCCATTTGTTTTTGAGAGGCACCCAAGAGAACTACTGTATCGGATAGGGTCGGTGAATCAACAGCTACTTTTCGGTATTCGATAGGAGTAATCACTGTGTTTTTCTTAATCCTTGTAAGAAAGGTATAACCATCTTCACACAGCTGATCAAACCGTTCAAAGTCCAAATATCCTCGATCAAAAACATATATGGCCTCTTTTTCATCGATGAGTACGTCAAGTTGGTTTCTATCGTGTTCTTTGGCAGGAGTGATCACAGCTTCGTCTGGATAGCTATGTTTATCGTTCATAAAGACGAGCCGTAAATGCAATTTGACACCTGCCTTGGTCTTTCGAAAGTGCGCCCATCCGTGCTGTTCTAGATTTAAGGATATGGTTGACGAATCTAAGATATAGAGCGGTTTAGAATACATCATAGGGACAGTGCTTTTCATTTTTAAAGCAAGATCGGCGAAAATAGCCGCTAAAAGGTCTGTATCAATCGCTCGATGTTTCCTAGATACTTGTGAAATGCTGAGTGATTCGAAGCCTAATTCTTTTTGAAGTTGGTCATCCAATAACTCTTCCTTTAAGGCATGTAAACTTTTAACCTCTTCTAAATGCGCGTAGACCATAAGCTTGAGATAGGATTCAAACGAACACTTTTTCACATATCGGTCCGCTTTTTGAATCGGTTCAGCTAAATTTTCTAGGTTTATAGGATTTATCCATTTACCAAATGATGATTTTGAGGTATTCTTGTCCATGTGTTAGTCCTTTATTTTGGATTTGGACAGGAACCTCCTGCACCAACCATTATAAAGGATTTTTTTTATCTCTTAGAATACATTCGGAAAATTCGGAAACTATTTATGCAACACTAGTGGAATATTATAAAAAAATTTGGTGATGTAACTAAAATAGAAACGGAACGTCTCGTCCTTAGAAAAATCGCATTAGATGATGCAGAAGATATGTATTTATATGCCTCGAATGAAGAAGTAACGAGATATGTAACGTGGGATACTCATTCTTCATTATCAGATAAAAATGAATTTATAAATTCATTTTTACCTCAATATGATGCTCCATGGGGGATTGAGCTAAAAGAAAATGGTAAATTTATTGGAACAGTTCACTTTGTTTGGTGGCAGCCAAAATACAATAGTGCTGAAATTGGATATGTTCTATCTAAAGAATACTGGGGCAAAGGGTTAATTACCGAAGCAGCAAAGGCAATCATCTCTTTTGGGTTCGAAAGTATGAACTTAGTTCGTATTCAGGCGAGATGCTTCTTAGAAAATGAGGGTTCAGAGCGTGTTATGGAAAAGTTAGGTATGTCTTTAGAAGGTATAAGTAGAAAAGTAATGTATGTTAAAGGGGTACATAAAGGCTTAAAGGTGTACTCTATATTAAAGTTTTAGGATCTTCACCATAATAGGTGGTTTTTATCTAGACAACTGTTTCCAATTGAACCCTTAGCTCAAAATGACGATTGTTCACATTAAAACCACATTTTGTTCATTATCTATTATTTATTATTGTCTCCTTTTTGCTCTAGAGCGAAGAGAACTAACCGATCATACGCATCCTAAGAGCGTAAGAAATACGCTCTTTCATGTCATTTTTAGAAATAATTACTTGGCTGACAACCTCTCAAACAAGTACCACCCAACCTGCCCGCTCGTAAAACCTTCCGTTTCTCCATAAGAGCTATACATCGCGATATGTATTCCCATAAAATAAATCCTCCGTTTTTAAGCTCCCGGATCTCCAGTTGCTACATCAAATTTTCTTCTCCATCTAAAGGGGGGTTGGTGTCAAAAAGATGTGACTTTTTAAAAGGTAACAAGAAAAGTAACGAGAAAAACAATCTTACGAAGGTGTACGAACGTATCTTCCATTTTAATGGTTTCAGTTTTAAAGATTCGTATTTAAATGGAGGGTGAAAAAGTCTCGAAAAACCTAATGATGTATGGGCGGCATGATGTGATAACGCCCATAATACCGCTATGAAGGGATTTATGACCTGAAGTAATCCCTGATTGACATACTTTTTGTCATTCAAAATGCAAAATATTATATTTTTGCTAGCCTCTCATTAGTTCATAGAACTTTTGCGAGGCTTTTGTCTTGTGTATTTCATATTGTCAAAAAGTATGATTCCTGTTTATAGCATTCTAAAAATGTTGTTAAATAAAGTTTAGCGTTTACATGGTAATGGCAATCGGTTTACGTAGGTGTGCTTTGTTGTACATGAAGGAATAAAAAAGCCCACTTTCTAATCTCTTCTAATAACTTTTTGAAATAATTGTTATTAAGTACAACGAGACGATTATCTCGAAAATGAGTCTTCAAGTATAGAAAGGATTGTGGAGGACTCAGCTTCGAGACAAATGGATCTATCTTTAAAAAAAGACCTTCAAGATGAAGGCCTTTTTACTGAAATTAAACATTTATTCGGTTACATTTGATTCTCCTTTTAAAGTGCTAAGGTTACCTTCAGTTTAGGGGAGCACAAAGTCAAAAGAAATAGTTGATCATACAAAATTCAGAATACCATCTACTGTCATTCCTGTATTTTTAAACAAAGTTTTTTGAAGAAGGACTGTGGTAAGGTTGTATAAAATAAAATAGTCATTTTAAGGTTGAACTAGGGCTTTAGAAATTGTGCAAGGAGTTGGAGAAGTGATTAGGCTTAATTCACACGTGTCCAAATTTTTACCGGGTTATATTACGATTGCTGCTATCATTTCTTTTGTGTTTCCTAGCCTTTTTTCTTACTTTTACACTAGTACTAGTGTATTGCTTGGCTTTGTTTTATTTCTGACAGGGCTTTCCATGGCTTTTAAAGACTTATATGTACTTAGAAAATCAACGCTTGTGATGAGTACAGGACTTATCCTGAAATGGACATTAACTGTTCTGGTATCCGTTTTTTTAGCCAAACTATTTTTTTCAGACTATCCTAACCTCGTGGCCGGATTCATCCTCACAGGAAGTGTGCCAAGTGGAACAGCTGCAACCATGTATACTTTTTTAGCTGGAGGAAATACCTCCCTTGTAGTAGCTATGGGGATCGTTGATGTCTTTATCAGCCCAGTAGTAACACCAGCTATTATGAATATATCAGCAAATAATACAGTTGCTGTATCTTTCTTTGAATTAGCTGAAAAAATGTTCTTTATTGTCGTTCTTCCAATTGTTTCAGGTATGGTTGTCCGTTATTTCACAAACCAATCCATCCATAAAATTAAACCTTACACTAAGTTCGCCTCTTCTGTGACTATAATTTTTATCGTTTTAAGTGTGGTTGCTGGGGTAAGCCAACAAGTTGCGATACAGAACGACTTGTTAGCTTTAATTGTGATTACAGTCTTTTTTCAGGTGTTCATTCCTATGGTTGGAGGGTACAGAGTTGCCCTTTGGTTAGGAAATAAGAAGGAGAATGCAATTGCTATTTTGTTTGAGGTAGGTTTGTGTAATTCTGCACTTGCCGCCATTTTAGCCCTAGAATTTTTCGGAGAAACAGCTGCAGTTCCAGCAGTTATAAATATGATTTTTAATCTGTCTCTAGGAGCTTATTTTTCAAACCGTTTTGCTAAAGGTCTTTAAAGGTCAGTCGACAAAATCATACATTTTTAATTTTCAGAAATTATTGACTTCACAGAAAAAACAGAATAGTATTGAGCTAACAAAAATAAAACTTTTGTTTCACACAATGAAACTGGAGGAGGTGAGAGGGGATTGGATTATAACATTAAAAGTGTAGAAAGAGTATTTGAAATTGTTAAAGCGTTATCAAGTAAACCTCAGGCACCTGCAGAATTAGCCACCAATCTAAACATGAACAAGAGTACGGTCCACCGTTTTATTTCCACCTTATTAGAATTAGGATACATTGAGAAATTGCCTGATCACTCCATACGGCTATCACAGTCTTTCATTAATCTAGGGGTCAATGCTCAAAGTCAATATGAAGTCGTTAATTTATCAAAGCCATATTTACTTGCCTTAGCAGAAGAGTTTAAAGAAAGTGCATTATTAGCTGTGTTTAACGGTAAAGAAAGTGAATATGTCGATAAGGTTGAGAGCTCACATGCGGTTAGAATTGTTTTTGAACCAGGAAAGAAAGCTCCTGCCTATGCAGTTGCTTCAGGGAAGGTATTTTTATCTTCATTAAAAGAGAAAGAGCTTAAGCAATATTTAGATGGTCTGGAATTGATCCCGCATACCAAAAACACGATCATCAATAGAGATGAGCTAGAGAAAGAAATAGCTCACGTTAAAAAGGCGGGTTATGCAGTTGATCACGAGGAGTTTGAAATTGGCTTACGTGGATTTGCGTGTCCCATTAAGGATCACAAGGGGAAAATAATCGCAGCCATTTGTATAGCAGGGATAGCCCCAAGGATAACTGATGAAAAAAGGATTCAACATATTATCTCATCAACCCTTGTCACTGCAAAAGAAATATCAGCTCGAATGGGTTATCAAAGTTCAGAACCAGAGAGCCGTTTTGTGCCAAAGTAAAAATACTTAAGGGAGGAATTTGAGTGAAGAAGATTTTGCTAGGCTTATTATTGACAGCGCTTACAGTGGTTCTTGCTGCGTGTGGAGGAGGAGAAGAGGCGAGCGGTGACGCCAAAGGTAAGACGTATGAGCTGGACATGTCAGTAACTGTCGGAGAGGCTTCGACATGGTACAAAGCTGCTCAGAGATTTGCAGAGGATGTGAAGGAGAAATCTGACGGACGTATTACGATTTCAGTTTACCCAAATGAACAACTATCTGGTGGTGACTCAGGTACGGCTGTAGCACAAGTGTCTAATGGAACTCAAGATTTATCCTATAATTCAACAATTATTTACTCCATTATGGATCAACGTTTAGGTGTATTAAGTGCACCATTCCTGTTCCCCGATCTTGACACCGCTTATTCATTGCTAGATGGAAAAGGCGGGGAGATGATCAATGACATTATAAGAGAAAGTGGAATTGAACCTCTTGGGTTTGCTCAGAACGGATTTCGCCAGGTTACAAACAAGGTTAACCCCATTAAAACTCCTGAAGACTTAGAGGGTCTTAAGATTAGGGTTCCTGGGATAAATATGTACACAGATTTATGGCGGGAATTCGGTGCAGATCCGACAACCATGACTTTTTCAGAAGTATTTACCGCTCTGCAACAAGGAACTATTGACGGTCAAGAAAACCCAGTTGACGTTATTCATTCTTCACAACTGAATGAAGTTCAAAAATATATGACCATTTGGGATTATTCCTTTGACCCACTGATTTTAGGAATGAATAAGGAATTGTTTGATTCAATGAGTGAAGAAGATCAAAAAATTCTAAAAGAAGAAGCTGCAGATGCAAATGCATGGCAAATTGAGCAAGCCCAAAAGCTAGAGGCACAGCAATTAAAAGAGTTAGAAGCGAGTGGAATGGAAATTTACGAGCTAAGTAAGGAAGAAAAAGAAGCATTCAAGAAGATAGCGCAACCGATCTATGACAAATATAAAGATGTTTGGGGAGAGGAATTACTGAAAGCCTTCCAAACCGAATAAACCAAAACGGTCAGTAGTCAATCAAGACTGCTGACCGACCTATTAATAATGTATGAAGGGGGAGTTTGCAATGAGTAAAGGACTGCTATATGTCGAGTACACTATATTAGCGCTATGTTTAGCGGTCATGGCGATCATTACATTTGCAAATGTACTTTCCAGATTTATATTTAATTTTTCCTTTGCGTTTACCCAAGAAGTAACCGTGAATCTATTTGTAATCCTTACCTTTGTAGGTGCTTCTATAGGAATCTATAAAAGCGCGCATCTCGGATTTGATTTGATTTATGACAGGTTAAATAAAGTTAGTAGGACAATTGTAAGTATTGCTATAGGAGTTTTGATTGTGTTCTTTTTTGGGGTGCTCGCCTACCACGGATTAGGAATTGTTATGTCACAAATGGATAGACAACAAATCACTCCTGCACTTGGATGGCCGCAATGGGTATTTACGCTAGGCCTTCCGATTGGATGTGCCTTGTGCATTATTAGAACAATCGAATCCACGCTCAAAAGTGTACGTAGAAGTAAAGATGAGGGTGTGAACAGCTTATGACAGAACTGATTATGTTCGGTACATTTTTCCTTCTGATTCTGCTTAATATGCCCATCGCAATTTCTTTAGGCTTGGCTGGTTTACTTATACTGTTTCTTGACAGAGGGTTTGCAGCCTTAGAGTTAATTCCGAGTATTATGTATGCCGGTATATCATCTTTTGCTCTATTAGCTATCCCGTTTTTTATCCTGGCCGGGGTTATCATGGAATATGCGGGAATTTCTAAAAGGTTAATCGATTTTGCAAATGTATGTGTAGCTCATCGTAAGAATGGAATTGCGATAGTGACAATAATGACTGCCTTGTTTTTTGCGGCTATATCTGGGTCTGGTCCCGCTACAGTAGCTGCTATCGGAGGTATTTTAATTCCCGCCTTGGTGAAAAATGGATATCCGAAACCTACAGCTGCAGCATTAATCGCAAGTTCAGGTTCGATAGGAATTATTATACCGCCAAGTATCGCGTTCATCGTTTATGCTGTTATCGCAAGTGATATAGCGCCCATAACCATTAGCAGGATGTTTATTGCGGGCATTATTCCTGGTCTGTTACTTGGGGGGGCACTATTAGCTACAAGCTACATAGTCATCAGAAAGAAACAAGCAGGATATTCCCAAGTAGCTGCAGGGCTCGAACATTCTGAAGGGGGAATGATTAAACCGGAGAAACCTTCCTTTAAAAAAGTAGTTAAAGCGTCTTCTCAAGCCATTTGGGGTCTCTTAATTCCTGTAATCATTCTTGGAGGGATTTATGGAGGAATCTTCACACCGACAGAAGCTGCAGTAGTTGCCGTGTTTTATGCACTGTTTGTTGGATTGGTCATCTATAGAGAACTAAAGCTAAAGGATTTACCGAAAATTCTAATTGATGCGGGAGTTCAAACAGCAGTTATTATGATTATTGTAGGGACTGCCTCATTTCTTTCCTATATTGTTACCACTCAACGTATGGCTGAAAACATATCCAACGCTCTTCTAGGAATAACGGACAACACGATTATTATTCTGTTGTTGATTACCCTTATTTTACTAATTGTTGGAGCATTTATAGATGCGATCTCTGCGCTCTATTTATTTGTTCCGATCCTACTTCCTATTGCAATGGAAATTGGTATGAACCCGACAACGTTTGGCGTGATTATTACGGTTAACTTGGCTATTGGATTATTTACCCCACCGGTTGGTCTCAACTTGTTCGTAGCTGGCGGAATATCGAACTTGTCCCTAAAACAAGTTACTAGTGGAATTGTCCCTTTTCTCATTGCCTCGATTGCCGTTCTTTTGTTACTTACATTTATTCCAGCGTTATCTAATTGGTTGCCAAATCTACTCGGTATGTAAAAAGAAATTCTAGGAGGATGGTTTATGACTATTAATCTTGAAAAGAAAGTATCGATTGTAACTGGTGGAGCAAGAGGAATAGGAGCTGCTTCTGCCATTGCGTTGGCTAAGGAGGGTTCCCATATAGTCCTAGTAGATATTCTAGATTGTGAGGAAACGATTCAGCGTATAAAGGATGTTAATCCAACAGTGGAGGCTATATCTTACGCGATCGACATTAAAGAGAGAGATCAAGTTGAAAAAGTTGTCAATGAAACCGTCCAACACTTTGGACAGCTCGATGTTGTCGTCAACAATGCCGGAACATGTTCACGGTTAGATCTAGAAAATATGACGGATGAAATGTGGTTCAGAGACATCAACACGAACCTTAGAGGAACCTTTCTTTTTTCTCAAGCAGCTATTTACCCACATATGAAAAAACAGAATTCGGGAAAGATCATCAACGTTAGTTCAATTTCCGGTATCATGGGGGGCCCTTTTTCAAAGGGAGACGGAGAAAACGGTCGTTCTGGTCCTGCGTATGCCGCTTCGAAAGGTGGAGTCATTGCCATGACGAAATGGATTGCAAAAGAGGTGGGAGGTTTAGGAATAAATTGTAACAGCATTGCACCTGGTCCTGTAGAAACCGATATTACGAAGGGTATGAACTATGAATTAAATCAGGCGATTAAGAGAATGGGTACTCCGGAAGATATTGCAGAAGCTGTAGTTTATTTGGCTCGTGCTGATTATGTGACAGGGGAAGTCTTGAAGGTTTGCGGAGGTTCTGCCATTGGGTGATTTACAGGGAGGTGTAAATAGCATGAAGAGGCAAAGTCATTCACTTCGACTAAATGACAGTTCCAGTATCTTTGGATCGCTTTCTGAAGGTGCTGACCTCATGGACGGGATCCTGGCAGAGTGCGAAAAACATCATATTCGCTCAGGATTAGTTACTTGTATTGGGTCATTGAAAGAAGTAGGCTATGTGCTTTTTAAAGCTGTGGATGGTTTACCTTCAGGTTACGGCAACGAAATTGAAATTAATCAGCCAGTCGAATTAGTTAATGCCACTGGTTTTATTTGTGAGGATGAAAACCATGAATTGGATCTCCACCTTCATGGTCTCGTAACAGAAGAAAATGGGAAGGTAAGTGCAGGACACTTTGTACGTGGAAAAAACCCCACATTGATTACAGTGGAGTTTACGATTATTCAATCAGAAGAGTTGAAAGCTTCTCGGACATTTGATAAAGACCTTGGATTTAAAGTCATTAACTTTTCGAGTTAAAAAGGAGGAGAATGTGTGGAAACACTTGGAGCTCTAGCAAAAAAAACTCTGATTCAGCATAAGGATAAACCGGCTGTTAAAGATTCGAAAGGAACCATCACTTACAACCAGTTAAGAAAAAACGCTTGTCGATTAGCCCATGCTTTATTAGAAAATGGTTTAAAAAAGGGTGATCGTGTTGCCGTTTTAATGTCAAACAGGCGAGAGCATGTCGAATTTGACATTGCTATCGCAATGACAGGATTAATTAAGGTCCCTGTTAATTATCGCCTTCACCCAAAAGAACTTGAGTATATTGTAGATAACTCGCAAGCCTCCATACTATTTGGCGAAGCGGAATTAATAGAATCTGTTCAACTACCCATTAAAAAGGTTGACGTTGACACAGAGTATGAGTTTTATATTAGTAATGGTAAGGAAGAATTCCCTGATGTTCAGGTCAATGAAGATGATTTATTTGCTCTTATGTACACATCAGGTACGACTGGTCATCCAAAGGGCGGGATGCTCTCACATCGTAATATGTTATCTTCCGCCCTATCCCTCAACATGATATGTGAAATTACACAGGAAGACACAATCGGGCATGTCGCTCCTCTAACCCACGGTAGCAATTTTCTTTCCCAATGCGCCCTGTTTTTTGGCTTGAAACAGGTTATTTTCAATAAATTTGACCCCAAAGATTTTATTGATGACTTAGAAAAAGAAGAGATATCCGTTATATTCCTCGTCCCTACCCTAGTTAACCTTATGATTCACGAAGACAATTTTGATCCACATAAGCTAAGATACATCAAATCTATAAACATGGCGGGTTCGCCAATAGCTGTTGAGAAGTTAAACAAAGCTCTAGATTTAGTAGGGCCGAAATTTGCTGAAACATACGGTCTAGTCGAAGCGCCTATGACGATTACAATGATGCCAAAGCAGGAGCTTAAGAAATACCCTGATTCATGTGGTGCTACTGGCCCATTTATAGAGATGAGGATTGTAGACGATAATGATATAGAAGTTAAGAATGGGCAGGTCGGGGAAGTCACGTGCAAGGGGTCGCTTGTGATGCAAGGCTACTGGAATAATGAGGAAGCAACAAAAGAATCAATCAAGGATGGTTGGTTCTATACGGGAGATTTAGGGTGGAAAGATGATTTGGGTTATTTACGATTAATCGATAGAGCCAAAGATATGATTATCACCGGGGGACTTAATGTTTATCCGCGAGAAGTGGAAGAGGTATTAAACCAACATCCAGCAGTGAAAGAAACTTGCGTCTTTGGTGTCGCAGATGACAAATGGGGAGAGTCGATCTGTGCCCATGTTGTTTTAAGTACTCCTTCTGAGAAAGTAAGTGAAGAAGAACTTATCTCATTATGTAAGGATAACCTGGCAAGTTTCAAGAAACCGCGATTTGTTCACATCGTAGATACTCTTCCGAAAAATAGCTATGGAAAAATTATGAGGAAAACGTTGAGGGAAAACTATCAACCACAGGGGTGGGGAATATGACTGCAGTATCTGTTACTGGAAGAGGGATAACGACCTTCGGTAAAAAAAATGAATCCATTAAATCAATGATGTTAAGTGCTTGCAGGGAGGCTCTCATTGAAGCAGGAAGGCCAAAAGTAGATGCTGTGTTTGTGGGGAATTTTGCGGGTGGCCCTCTGGGAAATCAGGAGATTTTGGGATCCGTGCTAACTAACGAACTAGGGTTGGGAGAGGCACCGTCAGTTAAAGTTGAAGGAGCTTGTGCCTCAGGCGGCATAGCCTTTAGGCAGGCCTATCAGTTAGTTAAAGCAGGAGAATATGATACGGTTTTAGTGGCTGGTGGAGAAAAAATGACAGGGCTTGATACAGAGACCGTAACCAAAGCCATAAACCTTGCAATGGATAACGATTCTAATGAAGGTGCATCAGGGCTTACGTTTCCAGGATTTTTCGGTGTATTGGCTAATCGGTATATGTATGAATTTGGAGCTAGTAAGAAACACCTTGCTATGGTTGCATTAAAAAATAGAGAATACGCTGTTTCTAACCCAATCGCTCAGTTTAAGAAAGAAACGAGTATTGAGGAAATTATGAATGCACGACCGATTACAGATCCACTTGGACTCTTTGATTGCTCTCCCATTACGGATGGAGCTGCTGCAGTTGTTATTCAAAAGGGTACAAATGGTGTGGGAATTTTATCCTCTGGTCAAGCATCAGGCCCTCCTCTTATGCAAGAGGTGAAAGACTTAATGCATATGAGTGCAACTTATGAATCTGCTAAAAGTGCTTATGAAGCGGCTGGATTAGAGCCTAAGGATATCGATGTGGTTGAGCTCCATGATTGTTTTTCCATGACAGAAATTGTGGCTATCGAAGAATTGGGTTTCTTTGAGAAAGGTAAAGGGTGGCATGCTGTTGAAGAGGGACTAACCAAACATGGAGGAACCATTCCGGTAAATACGAGCGGGGGACTGCTATCGAAAGGCCATCCTATTGGTGCTACAGGAATTGCTCAAATCATTCAGATTGTAGACCAACTGAATGATAAAGCATGTAACCAGGTGGAAGATGCGCGTATAGGATTAGCGCAAAACCTGGGGGTACCGGTGCCTATTCAACGGTTCACATTTTTCGAAAGGAAGGGGCGTAAGAGATGGGATTAACGGCTAAGTATTGCATCAACTGTGATCATACCTTAAGCACAGATAAATATTATTGTCCTGTGTGTTTTTCAGATAGATTAGAGGAGAAACGTCTAAGCGGTAGAGGAGAGATCTACTCATTTACTAATATTTATGCCGTTCCTAAACCGTTGGCGGATCAAGCTCCCTATTATATTGTTCTTGTCGATTTAGAAGAAGGCCTAAGGGTTACTGCTAGATATAATGGAGATCACGTGGAAATAGGTAAGAAGGTAGAGTTAGAGTCAATTGACAGAAGAGCCTATTACTTCAGACCAATAGGAGCACGGGAGAGAGATTGATAATATTGCTAGTTCGATTATATTTAAAAGAACTTTAAATAGTACTAGTTTATCTTTTGGAGCAGGCTTACCTGGAGGTTTTGCAATGGCGGGAACAATCCCAGCAGATATTATCCAGTTCTTTGGTATTGCTCTAAGGTTGTCTCAGTAATTAATTTATTTATATGGTCATCAAGATCTTTGGTTGGAAGATTATCTTGATACTGAAAAAGCTACCCCAGAAAGCACTAACCAAAACACTCTATTATCCAATTATAAAAAATATCTAGTTATATTGGTGTGAAAATTACTTAGGATTCTTTTGCCAAAGGGGTTTCTAAAACAATCCCAGTTGTAGGCGGTTTAGTATCTGGGTCGGTAACTTATTATACAATGAGACCAATGGGTAAAAGACTAGCATCTACCTTATCTGAATCTTTTGTTCTTACAGAAGGTGATATTGAAAATGAATTTAATGAATTGGAGAAAGAATTTCCTGAGATCATTGATGTTGATTTTGAGGAGATAGAGAATGAAAAGGATAAAGGCGAAGGAAATAATAGAGGAGTAAGGTTCTAGGATCTCAAGGAAAAAATGCATCGTAAAAAAATTAGTGCTGGATACAAATATATAGTATTAGTCATTTACATGAAAAATGGTTTTAACTTTTGGCGAATCTTTTATTAAAGAGTTAATTCAACGATTAAATATAGAGTAGCTGATTTGTACAAGATGTGTTGTAATTGCACGGTAGTGTCGGGAAATAGTTTTAAATCCAACCAATAATCAAATGACATAATCAATGACATACTTTTTCTCATTATTTGTCATCCCCTTTAGTCTTATTATATGGTCTAAGACTGAATAAAGCTTAAGCTCACCTATTAGTTTATTATATTCTTTGGTGAATTCATGGGCGGCATGATGTAATAACGCCCGAAACCCTGATATGAAGGGGTTTGTTGCTTGTTTTTAACACTGATTGACATACTTCTTGTCATTCAAAAAAGCAAAATATTATATTTTTGTTAGCCTCTCATTAGTTTAATTAACTTTTGAGAGGCTTTTTCATTTATAATTTTCACTAGAATGATTTTGTCTTAAAAGATATTAATCTGAGATTTTTAACGTTTTAAAAGCAACCATTTAAAAGACTGGATTTTGACTGATTATTAAAATCGTTTACTAAATCTAACGGCCTCTCAAGATATTCAACGAATGAACCAGACTCAACTAGCCAAACAGAAAAGAGCCAAATCCAGAGCAAAAGAAAAAGGTCAGGAATAATTTACTCCTGACCGTTTGCGAAAAATAAATGCCAGCCAACGACTAGTAACGATTGATAAACAAATGTAACACACTGGTAAGCCGTATGCCTTATTAGGGCATGTGCACTTTGATGAGGGGGTACCCTTGAGAAAGGTTACCCTACTTTTTTTTCTTTTAAATTAACATCTAAAGTACCTTCAGATTTAGAAACTAGTAAAGCAGTTGCAGCGTCTCCAACAATATTCGGTACAATTCTACCCATATTCATAATACGATCGATACCAGCTAATAATGCTACACCTTCTAATGGTAAACCTGCAGCCTGGAGTACAATTACAGACATAATCAATCCAGATCCAGGAACACCAGCAGTACCTATAGATGCTAATGTCGCGGTAAGCATTACCATTAATTGAGTTTCGATAGAAAGTTCTACACCATAAATTTGAGCGACAAAAATAACAGAAACCGCCTGATAAATGGCTGTACCGTTCATATTTATAACTGATCCTAAAGGCACAGCAAAGTTTGTAGTATCTTCATCTGCTCCTAATCTTAAAGTAGCTTTTAAAGTTAAAGGTAGAGTTGCAACACTAGAACAGGTTGCAAAAGCGAAAGCCATTGCATCTTTCATTTCTCGTAAAAATCTTATTGGGGATATTTTTACAACTCCGCCTACTAAAACTCCTGCTTGTACAATTACTATAAATAAAATACAAGCCAGGAAAAGTGCGATAATTGCTTTAGCATAAGGGAAAAGTATATCTAAACCAACATTTCCCACAACATCTGCCATTAAACCAAATACTCCAATCGGAGTAAATTCTAAAACGATTTCTGTTAATCTCGTCATCAATTTTTGCCCTGTATTGAAAAAATCTCGTACTTTTTCCCCGCTTTCGCCCAATGCGAGGGTTGAAAAACCAAGTAGAAGTGCAAAAAAGATAATTGAAAGTAAACTATTTTCTGCTAAAGCTTCAAAAATACTAACTGGAACAATATTTACGATTGTATCCATTACAGAAAATCCTTCAGCAGCTTCAGTTACTTCCGTTGCATCACCCGGTGTTGGAATAGTTACCCCGGTTCCCACATTCAGCAGATTAGCAAAGAATAAACCTATAAGTATTGCAAAAGCCGTTGTGCCTAAAAACCACATGACGGTTTTTAAGCCAATTCGACCAAGCTTCTTATTATTCCCCTTACCTACATTTGCGATAGCACCTACAATCACACAGAAAATTAAAGGGGCAACGATCATCTGTAGTAAATTCACTAAAATAGTACCTAAGAAAGCAAACATTGCCGCTTCTTCTCGGAGTATGAGGCCTGCTATAATACCCACGGCGAAACCAATCATAATTTTAGTAAATAAATTCATTTCCATAAACTTTTTAAATAAACTCTTTTTTTCCTCAGCCTTCTTTTCGCCCATAATGATTTTCTCCTTTCATATAACGAGTTAATGAAAGCGTTCACATTGGTGTTTTTTTACAAGTTTGTCCCCATAATATATACGTTAACTATAATAGATACAAAAGTAAGCGGTTTCACGTAAAAGTGAGGAGGCCGCAATACAACAGCAGTAAACCTTTTATTCATAGACAACTATTTAAAATTGTTCTGATCCCTAAACACATCATAAGAAACGATCATCGTACATAATTTTGTAGTTTTCCAATACCGCTTACCTCTATTTCGACAGTATCACCAGATTGCATTGTACAGCTGCCAGAAGGGGATCCCGTTGCTATAACATCCCCAGGTTCTAATGTCATAATTTGTGATAACCAACTAATTAAATATGGAATTTTTAACGTCATTTCACTTGTATTGCCGTCCTGTACAATTTTATTATTTAGCCTTGATGTAATTTGCAAATTAGATGGATCAAGACCAGTTACTACATGTGGGCCGAGAGGGCCGAATGTATCGAACCCTTTACCCCTTGTATATTGCGGGTCATCCCTTGTAAGGTCTCTTGCGGTAATATCATTAAAGATGGTAAACCCAAAAACGTAATTCATCGCTTCTCCTTCTGATATGTTTTTCCCTCGTTTGCCAATGATTAGCGCCAATTCCCCTTCCAGCTCAACTTGTGATGTCATGTTATTATCTGGAAGGACAATTTCTTCTTTATCTGCAATTAGCGCAGATAATGGTTTTAAGAATAGAAAAGGTTCTTTAAGATGTGCTTTACCACCTGTTTCAATGGCGTGTTCAGCATATGTCCAACCAAAGTTCACAATTTTGGTTGGCTGAACAGGTTCTAATATTTTCACATTGCTGTATTGATGTACGACACCATCTTTCTTAAAATCTCCATTAGCAATTTCAGAAAAACCACTTGATAATTGTATGATATTGTTACCCTCACGTAATCCGTAATGTGATTGATCATCGGCTAAATAACGAACAATCATTTGTGTCTTTACTTTTAACAAATTACCATCTCCTTTTTTGACCTATCCATGAACCTGAAAATTTCATTAAATTTTTATAAGAAGGTGAAGAGAGGCACACCTGGAAGATATACCCCACTTAGATTTCAATAAAATTCATCTTATTCATTTAAATTATAGTGTTTTTAGTTGATATAAGTCTTCTTTTGCTCCAAATTCAATGTTTTTAATAGTTGATATAAGTCCTCTTTTGCTTCAAATCCAATACCTGGAACATCCGGGAGACCAACATAACCATTATCTATAGCGCAACCATCCGCAAAGCCGCCAAAGGGTTGAAAGACACCGGGGTAGGACTCATTTCCATATAATTTCAATCCCGCTGCAATATTTAGTGACATTTGATGACCTCCGTGCGGAATGCAATTTCTAGAAGACCAACCGTTCTCTTCAAGCATCTTTAAAATCTTCATGTATTCTACAAGTCCGTAACTTAACGCACAGTCGAATTGTAAAAAGTCTGTTTTTGGGTTCATGCCCGCATATCGAATTAAATTGGTGGCATCCTGAACAGAGAAGAGATTTTCCCCTGTTGCGATAGCATTCGGATAGACTTTTGATAATTCTGCTTGTAAGTGATAATCCAGTGGATCACCAACTTCTTCATACCAGAATAAATTATAATCTTTAATGGCCTCACCAAACTGAATAGCTTCTTCCAAATTAAATCGCCCATTCACATCGATCATTAAATTTTGTCCGGATCCGACAACATCAATAACAGCTTCAATTCGTTTAAGGTCTTCTTCGAGAGGGACGCCTCCAACTTTCATTTTCACTTTTGAATAACCCATATCCAAATAGGATTTCATCTCATCTTGTAATTCAGGAAGCCCCTTGTTTGGGTGGTAGTACCCACCTGCCGCATATACAAATACTTTTTCATCAATAGTTCCATCGCCATACTGATCCGCAAGAAATTTGTAAAGAGGTACATCCTCTATTTTCGCAACCGCATCCCATACAGCCATATCTAAGGTACCCACTGCGACAGTTCTTTCACCGTGACCCCCGGGTTTCTCGTTATTCATCAACACTTGATGTATCTTCTCTGGGGATAAGTTAGTGCCTGTATCATTTACAATTTCTTCCGGATGCGTCTCTAGTAAACGGGGGATGAATCGTTCCTTCAATAAACCACTTGGTGCATATCGACCATTGGAATTGAACCCATATCCCACTACAGGCTTACCATTACGAACCACATCTGTTTCTACTCCAACAATAGAAACATTCATTTTACTAAAATCGATGAATGCATTGCTGATATTACTACTAATTGGTACAGCTTTTTCTTTGATACTAACAATTTTCATAGATTAAACACTCCTTATTTATTTTCACTTATTATATTGCAAATTCTGTGCCAACTATCGCAAAGACTCTTTTGAAATTAATCTAATGTTGTAACATCACTATTCTTCCTGTCCCAAAGAGTGGCTCCTATTGGCGTGCTAATAGGAAACATAAAAGCAAAATAAATCCCAAGTCCTTTTCAACATTTAATTACAAAAGTTAAATTATGGATCATGAAAAAGGTAAGCCATTTTAAAGAAAATAAAAAACCATTTCAAATATGAAATGGTTTATTTCCCGTTTGAAATTTTTCGCCACAATGTTGTCGAACTAATGTTGTATTTCTGACAAAATTCTTCTTTGGTACCGGTGAATTGGTGAAAGAGTTTCTTCCACAATTCTTTCTCCATATCTTTATAGGAGTCCAGCACTGGAATGAGGATTTCCTTTTTTCTTTTTCTCAAGGATGTTTTAAAAAATTGTTCTACCCCATCTTTTGTAATTTCGTTGTGCGGGTATGTAATGACTATACGTCGAATGATATTCTGAAGTTCTCGTGCATTCCCCAACCATGGATAAAATATTAGCGGTGAAAAGGGTGACGTGTCCTGCCACGTTAAATACCGGTTTTCTCTATCCATTTCGGTCTTTAAAAAATGGAGGGCTAAAGGTATAATATCGTCTTTTCGATTTCGTAAAGGCAATATATCAAGAGGTAGAGTGGAGATACGATAAAAGAAATCTTCTTTAAACTCCCCTTGTTCAATGAGATTTTCGATTGGTACATTGGAAGCACATATAATTCTTACGTCAACTGGAATATTACGTTTGCCACCGACTCGTCTAACTTCTTGCTCTTGCAGAACCCGAAGCATTTTTGTTTGGAAGGCACGTGACATCTCATTAATCTCATCCAGAAACAGCGTCCCCTCATGTGCCAGCTCTAAAAGTCCAGCTTGTCCCCCACGCTTTGCACCAGTGAATGAGCCTTCTTCATAACCAAACAATTCGCTTTCCAATAAGGATTCACTTAATGAACCACAATTTAATGATACAAAAGGATTCTTTTGTCGGTGGCTAGCATTATGGATGCTTTGTGCAAACAATTCCTTACCCGTGCCCGTTTCACCATAAATAAGAACCGTGCCTTCTGAACGTGCATAGACCGCAGCCGTTTGTATTAAACTTTTCATTTCTTCATTTACGGTTATAACGTCTGAAAACGTATGTTTAGCGATCAAACCCTTTTTAAACACTTCTTTTCGAATTTTTAATTCTAATTGCTGAATATCATCAAGTTTTTCAAACATTTGAATGGCACCAGCATTCAGTCCACTTGTTCTCGTTATTAAGGTTGTGGCCAGTACTTTTTGACTTTCAACTTCAACTAGAATATTCCGATGATCTTCTTGATTGTCGATATGATGAATGAGGGTTTCGTTCGAAACCACTTTGCGATATGCATTAGATTGAATCAAGCGCGGAAAAATCGTTTTTGCCTTCTCATTATACGTTTTAATCTTGTTCTTATCATCAACAACAATAACTGCTTGTTGCATGGAGTGTAAAATCAACTCAAGTTCTTTGATTTTACTTTGTTCTTGATATTTCAATTCAATTGTCCGAATCGCTTGTTCCAATGCTAGTTGTAAAGCCTCTTGACCAGACTTTATAAGACGTGTATCAAGACTGTATTGATCAGCAGATAACACTGCACGTCGGTCTCCAATAATCACATCAACCTGTTCCGTTTTAATTAGATCCTGAAGCACTTGATTTAAATCTTTTGAGTGGTTATAACTTAGGACTTGTACTGTTGCATCCTTAAAATCTAAAGAGAATGCTTCTGTATCATTTATTATTTGGTGGAACATTAAAACAACTATTTTCCGGTACCCTTTCACATATACCTGAGCAACTGCACGTAATAAATCATACGGAGTAACTGGTATATGTACGTAGGGAATTTGGGCTTCAGTATGTAAATATTCACCGAGTCCACCTCTAGAGACAATAACACTTGCGGACGCAGGGATCTTTTGTAATGTTTTCTCATATGGGAACAAAGTTTCTATGAAAGTCACTTTATAAGGTCGATCAATCATCTGTTCTTCCATTAGATGTATTTGCTCTTTTGTCAAATCGAAAGGAGCAATAACATAAATATTATCCATCATTATCCCTCCAATTAATTACTCTTAAAAGAAAACAGTACCTGATTCAGCAGTCGGTACTCCGTAATCTGGCCCTTTTCCTTAAAAAAATTATTTCAAATTACTATCATTTGTACAATAGGGTATTCCATTAACGTGTGATGCGTATGTAAAAGTACACATTCGCGAACGTGTCGGAGGATATGTGAAGCTTAGGAAGAACAACGTTAATATTTATTTCCTTTTCTTCTCCAGTCTCCTTTCTGCCATATCGACCTTTTTAACATCAAACGTTCGTATTTTTCCTCTATAGATAGATCCTTCTCATTTGGTCGACCAGAATTACCTTTTCGTGTATCTTGCAACCCAGCTATTCCACTATTTCTGTGTGCTGCACGCCACCTTTTACCGGAAGATTCTACACGCTTTATCCCAATACTATCTATATCATATCCATGTTCTTCAAATATTTGTCTTGGAAATTTACCCTTTTCATTTTCAGTGATAAAAATTCGCTTGAATTCATCTGTATACGTAATTCCTTTATCACTAACAGCTTTTTTTCAGATAATGCTTTGATTTCTTTCTCAGTGAATAACCTCTTACTCATTTTTTGTTTCTCCATTTCACTATTTTTTCTTATTTATACATAAAAGTACCCTATAGGTAGACTTTTTTTGAGTGTCTACTCTATAGGGTACTTTTTAGAAGATGATAGCTTTTTTTACCGTAGCGACTAAACAATTCCCGGATTCTGCTTCAGTTATAATGGGTGTTTAAAGTTATCTTTATGTGTCATTTGCAATAGAAGCTAGGATAAAGGTTAGCCTAATTCAGAGTCGAGGATAGATATTATTTCAGAAGCCTCTTATAAGTTCATTGGACTTGTGAGCCCACACCTTAGATTAATTTAGACTTACTTGTTAGTCTACTTGTTCTCCAAACTTCTTCCCGAATTCTTCCATTAAATCAATGATTGGAATGAATTCTTCCCCTTTTGAGGTTAGTGAATATTCAACACGAGGAGGTACTTCCGGGAAAACTTTACGGTTAATTAAACCATCTGTCTCTAGTTCTCGAAGTTGCTTTGTAAGAGAACCTTGGGAAATATCGCCTAAAAAAGCTTTGATTTCACTATAACGACGTTCTGTGGACTTTAAAAACCAAAGGATCAGATATTTCCAACGACCGGAAAGTATATTTTGGGTATAGGCTATACCATATACTTCTCTTTGTTCCTTTATACACTCTTCATCAAATCCATCTTTACATATTCTAGACACCATTCCACCTGCTTTCTACTGCTAAGTACAAAAAAATGTACTACGTCAATTTTTATTGCCTTCTTCAAAAAGATGAGAAATGATTTTATTCTAGTATATGTAACAGATACTCTTTACACAAGTTACTAGTTAAGAAACAAGTTTATGGAATAAAACAGAACATTTAAGTGTGAAACATCAGATTCGGATCGTTTAATAACAGAATGGAAACATGGATTCGATATTTTACAGGTTAATTATAAAAAGGAGTTGTTTTACATGGACAAGAAAGTACGTGCAGGTATTATAGGTGGTTCGATCAATAACGGATGGGCTAAAGGGACACATATACCAGCTATAGAGCAACTAAATGAGCTTGAACTTAAAGCAGTTGGGACGAGCAATATGGAGAGTGCCAAGAAAAGTGCAGAAGCATTTAACGCAACTCACGCTTTTGATAAATTTGAGGATTTGGCTCACCATTCCGATGTAGATATGAGTGTCGTTAGCATCAACGTAAAGGACCATTATGATGCAGTAAAAGCAATTGTTCCTGCCGGAAAACCGATTTATTGTGAATGGCCTCTTGGCTCGAATACGACTGAAGCGGTCGCCATGCAGGAAATGGTGGAAGCTGGTAAAGTGCCAAATGCGATTGGGCTGCAGGCGAGACAGGCTCCAGCAATCAATTATGTGAAAGATCTATTGGCGGAAGGCTATGTTGGAAGTGTTCTGTCAGGCAATTTAAAGATCTCTATTGATGCAATGGGAGGCGTGGGGGACAAGGCCACGGCGTACTTATTTGATCGGAAGATAGGAGGGAACTTGCTCACGATTGTAGGTGGTCATAATCTTGATGCATTTACCTACATGCTTGGAGAGTTTAAAGAGCTGTCAGCCGTCACAGCGCAACAATTCCCTAAAGTTGAATTGGTGGATACCGGAGAAATCATTGAAAAAACGACAGACGATCAGTTACTGATTACAGGAAAATTGACCAACGGTGCAGCTGCTAGCGTTCATATACAAGGGGGAGTAAAGCACCAAACAGGACTTACTCTTGAAATTTTCGGAGACAAGGGCACGATCGTCCTTAATGCGCCTGCCTCCATTCAATTTGGATCATACCAGTTACGGGGAGCAGGTTCTGATGATGAAGGACTTCAGGATTTAACTATTCCAGATTCGTATTACTGGGGACCAGATTCCCTTAAGAACGATGCAGGACTTGTTCTGAATGTCGCTCAGGCCCACAGAAAATTTGTTAAGGATATACGAGAAGGAACGTCCGAAACACCAAGTTTTGCAGATGCAGTAAAACTTCATCTGCTTCTTGATGCAGTGGAAAGAGCAGCACAAACTGGAGAACGTCAGTATTTATAAAACCTCTTAAAGTTTATGACTAGACAGGGTTTAACAATACGATAGGATGGTTTAGCTATCGTTCCAATAGATACTGGTTTGTTAATCCTTTGATTCTATTAGATATATCAGCACATCCATTCTTAAGCATTCTTAAGGCTAAATATGAATTAGAACTATAGGAGAGATTTCAAATGAATAATACCCTTGAATATCTTCATAATCATACATCTATTCGCTCTTTTACAAATCAACCATTGACAGAGGAACAACGGGAAGCAATCTTTCAGGCAGCTAATCAAACGTCATCATTCAGTCTACTACAAGTGGTTTCTATCATAAGAATTACAGATCCAGAACTACGAAAAAAAGTGATGCAACTCTCTGTAAATCAACCTTATATTGAAGAAGCAGGAGAGTTTTGGATTTTTTGTGCAGATTTTAACCGAAATCACCAAATTGCTCCCAATGTTGACCTTGAGTATATCGAATACCTTTTAATAGGCTCATTCGATGCTGGGCTAATGGCTCAAAATGCTTTGACTGCAGCAGAGTCAATGGGACTTGGTGGTGTCTATATCGGTGGAATAAGAGCTAATATTTCAGAATTAACCGAGGTATTAAAGTTACCCAAGTATGTGATTCCTTTAGTAGGGCTATGCATTGGCTATCCTGCTGGAGAGAAACCTGGAATAAAACCACGTTTGCCTCAATCGATGGTCATGTTTGATAATCAGTATCAGCCACTAGATGAAGAAAAATTAGCAAATTATGACCAACAGATGCGTGAATATTACCAGGATCGACCAGTTAAAGCGCCTTTTACAGTAAAGAAAGTAAAGGGATGGAAAGATCATATTGAGGATCATCTTGAAAGAAGCAGGCTGACCTTCATGCTCGAGTATTTAAACAAGCAAGGATTTGCTAAAAAATAGAATTTCATTAATTGAATTGATTTAATAGGAGATACAGATCTGAAGAAATAAAATACGGGTACCTTCTTAGTATTGATGCTTATTCACAATAATTGCAACTTTCTATTCAAATCCATTCACTGTTCTCATCAGAATCGATTTTTTGAGTGTGGGAGGAGGAGGTCATTCGCCTAAATGATTTAATAAAGGGCGGTCCTTAACATGCAACCTTCTAAGCAGTAGGTCGTCCCCTTAATTTGAAAAAATTTCATATCTGTATTAGGCGTTTCTGTTGAGAACCAGGTAAGGGAGATATACATCTAAGGAAGGTGTGAAAGAAGAACAGAAATGCTTTCTGAGTGAGAAATGCAAAGCGAGCTTTCTTATTGAAAATGCCAGGTTCTTACATGCGATGGAATGACATACTTTTTGACATACTGCATCTCATAATTACTTAGGTTTCATTAATAATAATATCTGGTTTGTGTATTATAGAATCTTCTGTGACTTATTTTATGTATTCTATTGTCTCCCATTTATTTAGACGAAACCATGGGCGGCATGATGTGATAACGCCCAAAATCCTTTCATGACAAGGATTTTGAAGCCTTGAAAGCCTAAAATGACTGGGATTTAATATTAAATATAGAATTAATAAGCTCTTCAAAAGTTCAGAGAACTTTTGAAGAGCTTATTTTCATCTGCAGGAGATTCTTAGATTTCTAAACTATCTAAGAATTGTTAACTAAACCAAACCTTTGCTCTTTTCTTAGGTGAATGAGGATAAGTAAAAGTGAAATTCACTATTTTAGTTTCTTTAACTAAGATGGTTAAAAAAGGTATGTATTCATTTTTTTATCGAAAACATAGTAACCAAAGTAATTTTCTCTAAGTAAGGGAGAGATTAGATAGAAGGTGGTCTAAAAGTGCTCCACCAGTAAAAACTCCAGCCCCTCAGATCAAACAAAAAACGAGCAGCTCTTGTTTATAAAGAGCTGCCCGATTTAAAATTTAGTCTTCTTTCATTTCGGTTTTCAGCTTACTGAGAGGCTGTGGTGGGCAAGCCTTTTGTGTAAGACGTGAAACGATGATGATGGTGAGCAGTCCGCATACCATTGCGAGCGTACGGAATGGGAAGAGTACGACGCCGTCTTCGATCATCGGATACGGAAGAAATGCCGATAATCCGAGAGCTGGTTCGCCTCCTCCTAAACGAAGGAAGAAGGAAACGGAAAGTCCTGCAATCGCTCCGTATGTGTTTGCTTTTTTATCAAACAATGCTGTCGTCAGCTGAGGGAATAACATACAGTAGACGAGGTCGGCACACAGATACCAGAGCGTGTACACGCTGTCGATGTTCAGTGCGACGATGGTTGCTGTGAGTCCAATAATGATAATAGAAACACGAATCGTACGCTTAATGTCCTTTCCAGTCGCTTTCGGTTTCACAAGCGGACGGTAAATGTTCCATGCTGCCATGGAAGATGCGGAAAGGATGGAAGAATCCATCGATGACATGACCGCTGCTGCTACTGCACCGAGCGCGACGATAGAAAAGACATAAGGTGACATATAGTTGATGACGTAAGCGAGAATCTCGGAAGCGGCACCAGGGCCTTCGATTCCGTAGCTCGCCCAGTCAGCAGAGAAACCTGCGACACCGATCATAACGGCCGGTACGGCAAGAACAATACATAGGATACCGGCTGCAATCGAGAGCCACATCGCTGTATTTTCATTTTTCGAGGAAAGAACCCTTTGGAAATAAACCTGCCAAGGAATACCCCGAAGATGAGCAGCAATGCATAGTCCCACCAGTTCCAGTAATAATTTCCCCAGTCCGGATGATTCCAGCCATCGAGCGGCGGGAAGAGATTCGTAAATCCGGCCATGCCTTCTTTGTAAGCTCCCCATGCTTGACCGAGTCCACCGACTTCAGAGAGTGCAAACGGAACGACGAGGAATAGGCCGATGATAATCATGATGATTTGAGCTACGTCGGTGAGAGCAACTGACCACATACCACCGACAAATGTGTATGCGATGGCAATAATGGCGGAAATAATGATGGATGTGGTGAAGTTCAGTCCGAGAATCAGGCCGAACGTTGTTCCGAGCGCAACGAGAATCGCAGCACTCCAGAATAGTTCTCCTAAGAGTGCAGGCAGGTAAAGAACCCCTGCAACTTTTTTTCCGAAACGTACTTCCAGTGGATCGAGCATCGTCGTGAACTCGTACCTTCTCATTTTACGGGCGTAGAAAATACCACCAATAATAAGGCTGAGTCCGTATCCCCAAGGTGCCTGAGCCCAGACAATACCTGAGGCGAACGTCGTCTCGGCTGTCCCTGCAATATATCCGCCACCCACCCATGTCGCGGTCATTGTGAACATTGCGATCCACAGCGGCATGGATCGGCCGGCGACCATCATATCTTTTGCGCTGTCCGATTTCTTCCCGGCGGTGATGGATCCGATGTAGAAGATGACAGCATAGGAGATGAACATAAATGCCAATGCTCCCCAATTCACATCGTTACCTGTAAATCCTACGTACAGTGCGACGATGAGAAGTAACCCTAAAAATCCTAATAATCCTGCTTTTTGAACGTTAGTATCCTGCTTTTTTTTGACCTGCTTCCTGTCTGGCTTTGCAGATGGTTGTGGTTGCACGCAATCACTCCTTTTATTTATATGTTTTGTTATGGATCTGTTTGAAAGGTAAACAGATCGTTTTTTTTAAATGTAAAGCTTGCAACAGAACCGGTTCTTGTTAATTAATTTAAAACGTTTAATAATTATTAAACAATTAACATCTCTTACATTAACGTAGAATAAACGTTTGTCAACTCACTTTTTGGAGGATATTGCGGCTCAGACTTATAGCGGCAAGGGATGGACAGATTTTTTAAAAGTAGGAGAGGGAGCGGGGAGTTGCGGTTTCGACTTGTTTATTGATTTTCGAACCCTCTTATCTTAAAAAGAATGAGGAGTAGTTGTTTACAACATAAAATCCCTGTGATATTATCAAAATTGTTAAAAACGTTTAAAAAAAATTAAATAAAATAAACAGTACAAAAAAGGAGGTACGATTATGAAACAAATGTACATTAACGGAGCATGGGTAGACGCCCAATCCGGAAACACAAGAGACATCATCAACCCGTACAACCAGAAAGTCGTTGCGACAGTGGCTGAAGGGGATGCAGAAGATGCGAAGCTCGCAATCGCTGCAGCAAGAGAAGCTTTTGACAACGGCGAGTGGAAAGACACGCCAGGAGCGGAGCGCGGACAGAAAGTTCTCCGCATTGCAGAGCTAATTGAACGGGATAAAGAAGAACTTGCCGAACTCGAAACGCTTGATACCGGAAAGACAGTGGAAGAGAGCCGTGCGGACATGGAAGATATCGCAGGAGTGTTCCGTTACTTCGCAGGTCTTGCGGATAAAGATGGCGGCGAAGTGATTGAATCCCCGATCCCGGACAGTCAGAGTAAAGTCGTCCGCGAACCGGTCGGTGTGTGCGGTCAAATTACACCTTGGAACTATCCGCTACTTCAAGCAGCATGGAAAATCGCGCCGGCATTGGCAGCAGGAAACACGATCGTTATAAAGCCTAGTGAAATCACTCCACTTACGACTGTGAAAGTTACGGAACTGATGGAAGAAACAGGGTTCCCTAAAGGGGTTGTCAACCTCATACTCGGCGCTGGTGCAACTGTAGGTAACGAACTGGCAGAAAATGAAGATGTCGATCTGATCTCTTTCACTGGAGGTATTGAAACAGGAAAGAAAATTATGCAGACAGCGAGCGGAAACGTGAAGAAAATTGCGCTTGAACTTGGCGGGAAGAACCCGAACGTTGTATTCGCTGATGCTGATTTCGAAACAGCTGTCGACCAGGCACTGAACGCAGTCTTTTTCCATGCCGGGCAGGTTTGTTCTGCAGGAGCAAGACTGATCATTGAAGATTCCGTTCACGACCGTTTTGTGGAGGAACTCAAGAAGCGCGCGAAACGAATTAAGTTAGGAGACGGTTTCAAAGAAGATACACAATCTGGGCCGCTCATCTCCGCTGATCATCGCGGCAAAGTCGAAAGTTATGTAGAGATCGGGAAGCAGGAAGGTGCGAATCTGCTTGTCGGAGGAGCACGTCCGGAAGATCCAGAGCTTCAGGACGGCTTTTTCTACCTGCCGACGATTTTCACAGAGTGCACGTCTGATATGAGAATTGTGCAGGAGGAAGTGTTCGGCCCGGTTCTTACAGTCGAGCGTTTCCAGACAGAAGAAGAAGCAGTGAACCTAGCGAATGATTCGATTTACGGACTTGCCGGTGCGGTGTTCACGACAGACATCGATAAAGCGGAACGTGCGGCTGGTCAAATGCGCATGGGCACCGTTTGGATCAATGATTTCCATCCGTACTTCGCACAGGCACCGTGGGGCGGATATAAACAGTCCGGAATCGGCCGTGAACTCGGCAAACCTGGTCTTGAAGAATATACAGAAACGAAACATATTTTCCGTAACGTGAAGCCTGAACCGATCCACTGGTTCAAGTAATCGCTGACGATAAAATTTCTGAGGAGGTTCTTAATATGAATGAATCATACGATATTGTTGTAATTGGTGCCGGAAGTGCGGGATCGATCCTCGGCGACCGGCTTAGTGAAGACGGAACGAAAAGTGTACTTGTACTTGAAGCGGGACGCAGTGACTATGCGTGGGACTTGCTGATTCAGATGCCGGCTGCGCTGCCGTTCCCTGCAGGTAAATCGCTATATGACTGGAAATATGAGTCCGACCCTGAGCCTTACATGAACGGCCGTCGCATCAAGCATGCCCGCGGAAAAGTCCTTGGTGGTTCAAGTTCAATCAACGGCATGATCTATCAGCGCGGGAACCCGAAAGACTATGAGCGCTGGGGTGCCGACGAAGGAATGGGAACGTGGGGGTTCGCTCACTGCCTACCATACTTCAAACGTCTGGAGAACGCGCTCGGCACGGATAAAGATGATAAATATCGTGGCCATGACGGTCCGATTAAATTGGAGAAGGGTCCGGCGACGAATCCGCTCTTCAAAGCCTTTTTCAACGCAGCTGTCGAAGCCGGCCATTACCGCACGCCTGACGTGAACGGATTTCGTCAGGAAGGTTTTGGCCCGTTCGATAAGCACGTATACAAAGGCCGTCGCATGTCCGCATCACGTGCGTACTTGCACCCTGCAATGAAGCGCAAGAATCTTACGGTAAAAACACGTGCATTCGTACAGCACATCGATATCGACGGTGAGAAGGCTCGTGGTTTGGGTTTGACTTATAAACGAAACGGAAAAGAGCATTACGTAAAAGCAGGAGAAGTCATCCTTTCCGGTGGTGCGATCAACACGCCGCAGCTACTTCAGCTTTCCGGTGTCGGTGATCCGAAACACCTTCGTTCTGTAGGCGTTCAGCCGAAAGTAAACCTTCCTGGTGTAGGGGAAAACCTTCAGGACCACCTTGAAGTTTACATTCAGCACGCCTGCCCACTGCCAGTATCTGAACAGCCGAACCTGAAAAAAACGAAGATGCCTTGGATTGGATTGCAGTGGTTACTAGGACGCAAAGGTCCAGCTGCGACAAACCACTTTGAAGGTGGCGGTTTCGCCCGTTCAAACGAAGATGCCGACTATCCGAACCTGATGTATCACTTCCTGCCGGTAGCGGTGCGCTATGACGGAAGAAAAGCACCAGTCGAGCACGGGTTCCAGGTTCACATCGGACCAATGTACTCCGACGCTCGCGGCTCGTTGAAAATTCAATCGAATGATCCAAAAGCACATCCTAGCATGGTGTACAATTACCTTTCTACGGAACAGGACAGACGCGAATGGGTCGAAGCTGTACGAGTGACTCGTGAAATCATGTCCCAGCCGGCGATGAAGCCTTATAATGGTGGAGAAATTTCTCCGGGATCATCCGTTCAGACAGAACAGGAGATCCTCGACTGGGTTGCAGAAGATGCGGAAACAGCCCTTCACCCAAGCTGTACAGCAAAAATGGGACCGGCATCCGATCCGATGGCAGTCGTTGATCCGAAGACGATGAAAGTTCATGGTCTTGATAACCTGCGCGTCGTTGATGCATCGGCTATGCCTTACGTGACAAACGGAAACATCCACGCGCCGGTACTGATGCTTGCAGAAAAAGCTGCGGACATCATTCAGGGTAAAAAACCGCTTGAACCTGAGCACCTTGAATATTACCAGCACGGAGTTCATCCAGCTGATGCGGGTACTGTAAAAGGTTAATTTGCAACTGAATTAAGAAATAATACGGAATCAGGGGCGTTGTGCAGGCTCCTGATTTCGATTTATGTTATAGTGAGAGCGTAAAGTGGTAAAATCATATTGAATAAAATAAATGTTTAAAACAAAAGGAGAGTAGGTGATTCTTTGAAAAAAAAGTCAGAAGAACTGATTGAAGAGGCGGAAGGAGCCGTCGTCAATTCTATTGCCGAAACGATGGACTTGTATGGAATCACTCCGTCAACCGGGCGATTATTCGCAAGGATGTACTTCAAGCATAAGCCGATGACGCTCGATGACATGAAGGATGATCTCGGAATGAGCAAACCGAGCATGAGTATTGCTGTCCGGAACCTGCAGGAGATCAGCATTGTCCAGAAAGTGTGGCAGAAGGGCTCGCGCAAGGATTCCTTCATGGCGGAGAAGAACTTTTTTAAATATTTCTCTCACTTTTTTGGAAACAAGTGGGAGCGGGAAGCCAAGCTGAACCTCTCTGCGATTGATTATGCAGAAGGGATGCTTCAGCAGGTGATTGACGATGAGGAAGCAGACGAAGAGACGATTGAAAGAGCGAAGGTTGATTATGAACAGCTTGAAGACTACCGGAAATATTGCAAGTGGCTCGAACGACTGGCCGATTCCATCGATTCCGGGAAGATTTTCGACTTTTTGCCGGTGGAAGAAGCGACTTCGGAGAAAAAGAATTAGTGTTCGTGTCTGCCCCCATAGACGTCAATTTAAGAGAAAATAAAACAGTGGTAAATGGTTGATTTATAAATAAACGTGGAATCAAAAGAATAAATTCAATTATTTCCCAGTCATGGCTGTACATAAATAAGCCAGATGTCATATTTTTTTAAAATAAAGAAATTAGGCAGCTTTTTTTAAGATTTTCCTGTAAGTGATATGAAGAATTTCAAAAACGCCGGGTTCTCCGTATCGATGTTCTTTCCGTTCATATATATATGCTGAAATAGATGAACATCCCCATCCAATGCCAATTCATTTCCGACCATAATAACAGGGCGCTGCTTAGTCTGACGGGTTCCTTTAAAAAGAACATCTGCCAACCAAACATCGCCCTGTTTCACCTTACTATTCATTGTAGATGTCGTCCTCCTCATTATCCCACTAGGCATAATTTTCATTTAGTGTAATAACATCTTTGGACATATATTTTTCTTTAATTTTATCAAGTACCTTTTGTCGATCTGTCTCACTCAACATGCCAATTTCCTTCATAATCTTATCTGGAATAGACATATCAGCACCTCCATTAAACACACCCCTTATTATACCTTATACTCGCGTACATAAATGTTCAGGCACATTTATATATGAAGATTTCTCTTGCTCTCTTACATTTCAAGCAGGTAAATCGCTTAATCATGTAGTAAATAATAAAGACAAATTTTTAAAATGAAATAATCAAAATACATAACCGTTTCGATTGATTTTTCTATTATTAACCAAAAATAGAGGAGGCTTTAGTGTCCAATCCTTTGACTGGATTTCTTAAAGTTCTGTTCGAAATTCGAGCCTCTCATTAGTTCAAAGGACTTTTGATAGGTTTTTCTTTTCTCGGATTCAGTCTATTATTAAAGGAAAGGTTTATATCTGCTTTAATTTTAAAAAAAGGAGCCTTTGATATATTATCGATGGATAGTATGAAGTAAGACGGTAAACAACGGGGTATAATCATAACAATTAAAGGAACATACATACTGGGGAGAGAAATATAATGTACAATATAACTGCTATTTCAAATTGGACTAATGATTATTTCCCTTCAGGTATCAGGAACTAGAGAGAAGTATTGGCTTAAGTCAGATACAGGTAATAAGAATCGATATTTGTTCAAAGTACCTAAGGTATCAAACGTTGGAAACCTGTTATATGTAGCAGATGATGGTTACTATTTTGAATATGATAAAACTAATAAACCAAGAGGACGTCAAGAAGCAAAACAAAATGGGCTTGTAACATTTTTTCCTTTCCAGACCTTTCTAGAAGTTATTACTCCCCTTTTATAGTAGAAGGTTTCCTAATAAAGAACGCCCAGATTATAAGTCACTACTTCACACTCATTTGGGTTAAAAAGTTTATCACATGAAATGGAAATTTTACGTGTCACAAAAGGGAAGACAACCACTGATTCTTTTGAGTTGGTTTTTCCTTTGCTAATGGATGAAAATATGCTTAGGGTAGACTTTTATATTGAAGGCTGGAGATATTATGATGGTGAAAAGTCATTAGAGACTTTAGAAATGGGTCAGGAATTAAAATTAGTTAGAGAGTCTAATCATCAGCATGATAAGTATACAGTGAAAATTTTATTGACAGATGATACACAACTAGGTTACATTCCTGCGGTGTATGCGAAGTTCTTTTCCACGCTTTTAAAAGAAGATCAATTTGTGAGCATGACCATTAAAGCAATTAATAAATATGGAATTCCACAAATAAAAGTTTTGGTACATGTTACCGGTTTATTACCACTTCATTTAAGAGAAAAGTATCCTAATTTACTTTATCCTACACAAAATAAACTTGAATACACATAATAAATCATTTCCTAATCAATTCCAGGATCAACCGCATAAAATGGACAATACAATGGGGTATTTCCAGTTAGCTGCTGATTTCTTTGATTTTCTTTCAAAAGCTACCGCGCTTATGCTTGCTTCCCTTAAAGCCCTAGACGGTTACAGCTTTTTGTGTGATTTCTCTTTTTTGATGAGCCCGATCCTGCTGAAGGGTTTGGGCTGCTTGGTTCGCTGTAGACTGGAGACCTATATGGAATCGAAATTTAACCGACATATAAACAATTAAGAGAAGATGACTACCTATATATAGCAGGTAGTCATCTTCTTTTTTACGTAAATAGACTTTTTTCAGTGTCCACGAAAGCTTGCCCCCTCCCCTCCTTTTTAGCCATATCATATCAGACGATTTGTCGAAAAATTTAAAATAAACAATTTTTCTAAAAAATAAAACAATATTTTTGTTGTGAAAGCGTTTTATAATATGTAGCCTTGAGAATAGATTAATGCATTAAAAAACCTGCCCGTTATGCTCCGCGATAACCTCCGATGTACAAGAGAGTGGATGGAAGATGATATACAAACCATACTCCTTTTAAATGAGGAAGTGCTAAAAGTTACTTTGGGATCCATAACCTAAAGGGAGGTGAATACCATTTGATTTTTTATATTGAACAATGATTTCCTGCAATCTGAAAAGTTACGTTGTTTACCAAGTGATGAGAGTATATTAAATTTCAAAGGAGGTTAAGAAAGTGGAAAAAATTTATTTTAAAAAAACAATTACAGTATTTCTTGTATCTATGATGGCGCTTCCTTTACTGCTTGCGAATTTCGGTAAGCCTCTTCATGCAGAGGATGTAGATAACGATTTGGTAGATATTACGGATAACACACTTGAAGAGGGAGATTTTAAAATCGTCCAAGGAGACGGGACACTAGACTATAGGGACGATGGTTCTGTAACGTTTGGTGTTACCTCCAATGGAAAAAATAAGATTGTTTATGATGAAATGGAAGAATTAAAGAATGGTATTTTTGAAGCTGATATCACTCCAGATACGGATTTGAGTCGTTTTGGGTTTATTTATCGTGTCCAAGACCCTTCCACATACACTTATACAGGAACAGGTGATCAGAACGATCTATACTTTGGAGAAGTATTCGGCCCTGTAAACAAATGGACATCTATGACAGAAGGCGTGCCATTAGAAGCGGATCAAACGTATCGTTTAAAATTGAAATTTGTGAACGATTCCGCATCTTTATTTATTGATGGGGAAAAAATCGCTTCCTGGACACAACCAGAGGGAACGGATAAAGCAGGTTTAGTTGGGCTGGAAAAGAGCAGAGGTGCAGCGAACATCAACATCTCTAATGTAAAAATCAAAGAATACATTCCACCAGAGCCCCCAATACGGAACCCGTAGAACAGACATTGAGCTCGGATTATATGGATGTAACGATTGATGAAGTTTTCCCTCGTATTATTAACTATACGGTGGGCGACAAAGTTATGAATGGGCAAAAATCTCCGGTTTACGGATTAAGAGTAAACAACATGCTATATTATCCAGAAGTCGGCTTTGAAAAGGTTAGTGATGATGAAGCCCTTTACACTTTAACCGTTAAGGATATGGATGAGGATTTGAATGCTATGTTCAAACTATCATTGAAAGTAAAAGATAATAAGGTGATTTATTCATTTGATCAAATAGAAAATGAGGGAGATACGCCTATTGAAACTGTAGAATTTGCTGATATGAATTTTATCTCAGTAGATTCCAAACAAACGAACGCTAAAGCTAAATTAACGAATCTCAGTAGTGATGTGAATAAACCGGGGGATGAAAAGGTAAGGGTAGATGGTTCTATGGAAAACATCGGAACATCGGCTCGTTATTACACGGCCTTTTTATCTACTGACGAATTAAGTGCTGGAGTATGGTCCAGTTCAGAAGTAGATGGGTACCTGAACTTGGTTGCCAACCGTTACGAAAGTGAAGATGGTGCTAAAGCAATGGGGATCGGGTCTAGTAAGCTTTACTATCATCGGGGATTTATGCCAGATCCATCATCCAACAAACCAACGATCAAAATCGTTATTGCAGAAGAGTCGAATGGCGATGAAAAAGTTGACTGGCAGGATGGTGCGATTGCATACCGCGATATTATGCAAGAGATTGAAGGTTCAGAAGATGTGAATAATATTGTTGCTACACGTATTGCTATGAACTTTGGATCACAAGTACAGCAACCATTTCTAAAAACACTGGATAATGTAAAAAAAGTAGCCGTTGCGACAGATGGCTTAGGACAAGCTGTGTTATTAAAAGGATATGGAAACGAAGGACATGACAGTGCGCATCCTGATTATGGGGATGTAGGAGAACGTATGGGTGGCGCAGAGGATTTAAATACTCTCATTAAAGAAGGCCACAAGTACAATTCCGAATTTGGTGTCCATATTAACGCTCAAGAAACGTACCCTGAAGCAGATGCCTTCAGTGAGAACTTGATCAATAGTTCAAACTCGAGAGGATGGGGTTGGCTAGACCAATCTTATACGATTAATAAATTGAAAGATTTGTATTCAGGTACACGCGCTCAAAGATTGGATGAGTTAAAGGAAGCAGTCCCCGATCTCGATTTTATCTATTTAGATGTATGGTATCAAGATCAGTGGGAATCAAATAGAGTAGCGGAGCAGTTTATTGATCGAGGCTGGAGAGTAACCACTGAGTTTGGTACATCAATTGCCAACCATTCGACCTGGCAGCATTGGGCTACCGATAAGAACTATGGTGGACCAGCTAACAAGGGTATCAACTCAGAAGTGCTTCGTTTTATCAGTAACCACCAGAAAGACTCTTGGGTGTTGAATTGGCCTGAGGAAGGCGGAACCGCTGATCATCCATTGCTTGGTGGGTATGAATTAGCTGGTTTTGAAGGATGGCAATCGGATAAGAACTTTGATAACTTTATCCAGATGACGTTCGACACAAATGTCCCCACTAAATTTTTACAGAAGTATTATGTAACTAATTGGGCAAAAGTGGAGGGAGATCCTACAAAAACGAATTTAGAAAAAGAGATCAAATTAGAGGATCCAAATAATGGGGACGAAGTGGTAGTAACGAGAAAAGACAATTCTAGAGAACGTATCATTACACTTAATGATCAAGTAGTCCTTGATGGACACAAGTATTTGCTTCCATGGGTAGAGCAGGACTTCGAAACACCGACCTCTGACTCTGAAAAACTATACCACTGGAATTTGAAAGGTGGAGAATCCACTTGGACACTCCCAGATGAATATTCTGGTGCGAAAAAGGTTTACGTGTACAAGTTGACAGATCAAGGAAGAGGGAAAAAACAAATAGTTAGAGTCGTAGACAATCAAATAACTTTGAATGCTGAGCCTGCTACCCCATATGTGGTAGTAGAAGACAAAGGCGAAGGGGTACAGATTAATGAATGGAGCACAGGTGCTCATGTTTATGACACCGGTTTTAATATTGGAACGGTAAAAGATAAACAAACAACTGTTGTCGGAGATAAAAAAGCGGTTAGTGTCAAGAGAACAGATCAAACAGAAAGTGCTCGTCAATTAAGCAGTGGAGACTATTATTTGAATTTTGATAGTCCATCAAAAGATACAACAGTCACCCGTGCATTAGTTAATTTGGAACCGGGCAAAGATTATGTAGCAGAGGTATATGTAGAAAATAATAGTGATGTGAGAACTGAAGTCGAAGTAATTGGTGGAGTAACAGATGTGAGCAATTACGCACCCCGGAGTCTGCAGAAAAACTATGTCAAAGCTGATTCCCATGCTACCAATGATGGATACAATAGTAAAATGCAAAGAATGCAAGTAAGCTTTACAGCTGAATCTGAAACAGCTGAACTGACGCTCAAACGTGAAGCTGGAGAAGGAAGTACGAAGATGGATGATATTCGTGTCGTTCAAAAGACCTTGAAAAATCACGTATCTTCAAACGTATACCAACAAGGCTTTGAGTCAGTTGTTCAGGGGATTTACCCATTTGTTATTGGTAATACGGAAGGGGTCCAAGATAATAGAATTCATTTGTCTGAGTTGCATGCACCTTATACACAAAAAGGATGGGCAGGCAAAAAAGTAGTGGATGATGTCTTAGGTGGAAATTGGTCATTAAAAGTGAATACGGGGAACAAGGGTTTAGTGTATCGTACAATTCCACAGCATTTCCATTTTGAACCGGGTGTAACTTATAAAGTATCTTTCGATTATCAGACAACAACAGATTCTTATCGTTTTATATCAGGAAACCAAGCCATCGATGTAAAAGATATCAGTGATGCAAAGGGTTTAGAGGTGAATGAATCCCTTCCCGCGTCTGTTGAAACTAAGAGGGCATCGTTTACTGTTACAGGATCTGAAAATCAGCAAACTTACATCGGTATCTTCAGTGATGGAACCCGTGTAAATATGCATACAGGTGAAGGTACGTTTATGTTAGATAATCTTCGTATTGAGAAATCAGAAAAATAATAGGCAAGGTGATAGGCACCAATTTTGATTGGATAAGTTATTAAATTTTTCTCCCAATAGTCAATAGTCTGGAGAAATTTAAGTAACAAGCTTTTTCCCTGAGACCAAACATCTAGTTTTGTTTTTTCTCGGGGAATGTTTTTATTTTAGAAGTAATTCTTATTAACCATCTAGACAAACAAAGACATGTCGTAAATACTCGGAAGGAATCACTATAGGAGAGGGGGCTTGTTATGAAGGTATTAGTATGTGGTGGTGCCGGTTACATTGGCAGTCACGCGGTTGTCGAACTATTGCAAGCTGGATATGGAGTTGTTGTGTTAGATAACTTAGAAACAGGGCATCAGCATACGGTTGATCCAAGGGCAGCTTTTATAAAAGGAGACTTGAGAAATAAAGGGGATATTCGTTCTGTGTTTGATGATCACAGAATTGGTGCAGTTATGCATTTCTCAGCAAGTTCCCTTGTTGGTGAGAGTGTATCTGTTCCTTTGGAATACTATGAGAACAACGTGTACGGAACACTAAATCTTCTGCAAGTCATGAAAGAGTACGAAGTAGATAACATTATTTTTTCATCGACCGCAGCAACTTATGGGGAACCTGAGAAGATCCCTATTTTTGAAACAGATGGTACAAAACCAACAAGTCCGTACGGAGAGACAAAATTGGCGGTTGAAAAAATGCTCAAATAAGCAGATAAAGCACATGGAATCAGACATGTAGTTCTGCGTTATTTTAATGTTGTCGGTGCACATCCTGAATTTGATATCGGAGAAGACCACAATCCTGAGACTCACCTCGTACCGATCATCTTACAAGTAGCCAAAGAGGAAAAAGAGAGCATTTCTATTTTTGGTGATGATTACCCAACAGAAGATGGGACATGTATCAGGGATTATGTACATGTTGTCGATTTGATTCAGGCCCATATTCTTTCAATGGAGTCCTTGCATGAAGGAATGAATTCAACCGTTTATAATCTTGGAAATGGATCAGGTTTTTCCGTTAAAGAATTGATCGAAGCTGCACGACAGGTGACTGGTCATGAGATTCCTGCTGTCGTTGCCCCACGGCGGCAAGGGACCCTGCACGTTTAGTCGCCTCTTACGAAAAAGCAAAGTCCGAGCTCGGTTGGGAACCTGCCTATACATCAATGAAAGATATGATCGCTACGGCCTGGGAGTGGCACAAAGGGTAAGTAAAGAAGAGGAGACGGAACTCTCTGCATAATCCAAAGAGATCCGTCTTTATTCTGCTAAGATGAATTTGCTTTACGGTAGGCTGAAGGAGTCTTCTGGGTTGATCGCTTGAATACCTGTGTAAAAAAAGATTGAGATGAGAATCCAATAATATTTGCGATGTGTACAATTGGATAATCGGTTGTCTCTAGCAGGATTTTGGACTCTCGAATACGGACTTGATTCAAGTATTCGATCGGTGAGATTCCAATGTCCTCCTTAAACGTGTGGGACAGGTAATATTTATTGATGTGGCCGGCTTCAGCAAGGTCATCCAGGGTCAACGGTTCACGGTAATTTTGATGAATGTAATATTTGATGAAAGCGACCGATTTATTGATATTTTTAGGTTCGGTCTTTTCAATAACAAAGTCTTTCCCTCTTCGAAGTTTTACGAGCAGAATTGAAATAATGCTCTGACAAATGACTTCATATTCTTCTTCGGTGTATTTGACCTCCTCGAGCAGTTTATTCAAATAAAACAGAATATCATTTCGATCAACTTGATACGTAAACAACCCCATTTGAGACTCCGTTTCATCAGCAAGAGAAAAGGCTAGTCCTTCAATGCCGAGAGCCATATATTCAAGTGAATCTCTTGGATTGGACTTTTCTGTATGTTCGACGTTGGGATTGATGACGACAAGATCATTTTCTTTGACCAGGATTTCATTACTGGGTAAAAGGAAAGAGCCCTTTCCCTTTACGATATAGAAGAGTTCTGTGAAATGGTGGGAGTGCTTTGTGCTGTGCCAGCCTTTATCGTACTCAGAATGGGTGATATACAATAGGGTGAAGGGATTTTTCTTGCTTTTTTTTTCGTTAACACGATAGATTTCATAGGACATGTTTCATCCTCCTCGTTCACACTTATTGGAACTATTTTATAGGTGATTCGGAAAAATAGCAATATTCCTAAAAAAGGGAACAAGATGTTTATTGTGAAAGCGTTTTAGCAACGTTACGATTAAATTGTAAATGACTAATAAAGGGGGAGCCAGTTATGAATATAAAAAAGCTTTTATTCGTTTTGGCAATGTTGTCCATCGTCATTGCTTTAGGGGCATGTTCGGACACTGAAGATGCTAACACTTCAGAGGCAGATGACGGGGAAAAAGTTCTTAAGGTAGCAGCATTGGAATCGGCTTATGGAAAAGAGATGTGGCATCAAATAGCCGAAAGTTATGAAGCTTTAAACGATGGAGTTAAAGTTGAATTGACAATTGAAAAGAATTTAGAGCAAGTTATCCGGCCGAAAATGCAGGCGGGCGAATTTCCAGATGTACTCTTGCTTGCAACAAACCGACCAGAGGCAATGACAGAAACTATGATCAAAGCAAACGGGTTAGAAAAAATAAATGATGTTTTTGAAATGACTATCCCTGGAGAAGACCAGACAGTCAATGAAAAATTGCTCGAAGGCTTTACAGATACGTTGGCAACAAACCCATATGCAGATGGAGATACTTACTTGGCACCGATGTTCTATAGTCCGACAGGGTTGTTCAATAACGCTGGTCTCTTCAAAGGAAAAGGATGGGAAGTACCAACTACATGGGATGAAATGTGGAAGCTTGGTGAAAAAGCCAAAGAAGAAGGTATTGCCCTTTTCACTTATCCAACGACCGGCTATTTCGATACATTTGTCGGCTCTTTGATGTATGCAGTAGGAGGTTCAGATTTCTTTAATGCTGCCATGCAATATGAAGACGGAATCTGGGAAACAAAAGAAGCGGAAAAAGTATTGAAGACAATTGAAAAACTGGCTGAATATACACATCCGAATACGGTAGCGAATGCGAATCCGAAAGATTTCACGAAAAACCAACAATTGATCTTGAATAACGAGGCGTTGTTCATGCCAAACGGAACATGGGTCGTCGGTGAAATGAAAGAAGCACCGAGGGCGGACAACTTTGAGTGGGGCATCACAGCGATTCCGGCTTTCGAAGAGGGCGGAGACCGCTATGCATTTACGTTTTTTGAGCAAATGTGGATCCCGGCTAAAGCGGAGAATAAAGAGACGGCAAAAGATTTTATTGCTTACATGTATTCTGATGAGGCAGCACAAATATTCTTGGATTCTGGTGCCGTCCAGCCAATTAAAGGATTGACGGATAAGCTGGAAGGCCAAAAACAAACCTTCTATAGCATTTATGAAGATGAATCTGTCCTCCCGGCTATGGGAACATTCGCTTCTACAAAACCAGTGCCTGGAGCAAACATAAGCGATGTTCTATATGGTCAGATCGACAGTGTGATGAGTGGTGAACTGACTTATAAGGATTGGCAGGCAAGTATTGAGGAAGTTAGTGACAGGCTTAGATCAGCAATGAAATAAGCTGTTCGTATAAAAAGAGTGTAAAAAAGAAAGGAGACGGAGAGAGCCTTTGGCTTCGTCTTCAAACTTTTAAGTAAATCTCATTACGAATTTTTGACGCAGACTGCGGTAAATTGGGGTGAATGTATTTGAGTAAAACCAAGGCAAGAAACATATTCATCGGTGTATGTATCACACCTGCAATTCTTTTATTTGTGATTTTTATGGTCATTCCTACTATTGATGTTTTCCGAATGTCCTTATACAGCTGGGGAGGCTTTTCCAACCAGAAACAGTTCGTTGGATTTGATAATTTTAAATTTTTATGGAATGACATGGACTTTATCCAATCTTTCCAGAATTCTATTTTATTGATTGTGATTGTAGCCCTTGTCACGTTGGTTGTCGCTGTGTTTTTCGCAGCGATTTTGACAAAAGAAAGAATAATAGGAGGAAACTTCTTTCGAGTTATCTTCTATATTCCGAATATTCTATCTATTGTTGTCATTGCAGGTATTTTCTCTGCTGTGTACGCGCCGTCAAACGGTCTGCTGAACAGTGTTTTCGCTGTGTTAAACTTAGATTTTTGGCAGCAAAAGTGGCTGGGGAATCAACAGATCGTTATCTACAGCGTGGCAGGTGCTCTTGTTTGGCAAGCAATCGGTTATTACATGGTTATGTACATGTCGAGCATGGCCAGTATCCCGGCTAGTTATTATGAGGCTGCATCACTGGAAGGAGCCAGTCCGTTTCGACAGTTTTTTGATATTACACTTCCATTGATATGGAACAATATCCGTACCACATTAACATTCTATATAATCAGTACGGTTAATTTGAGCTTTTTGCTCGTCACGGCGATGACTGGAGGAGGACCGGACGGATCAACAGAAGTCTTTCTGTCCTATATGTATGAACAGGCTTACGGTAATTCCACGTATGGCTATGGGATGGCGATCGGAGTAGTTGTGTTTTTATTTTCGTTCGCTCTCGCAGCGATTATCAGTCATATTACCAAACGTGATGTGTTGGAATATTAAGGAGGCTTCTACTACATGAAAAAATCAAAAGGTCTGAAGACGGAATCTTTTTATAAGATATTTATTTATGTAGCACTAATTGCCCTTGCTACTTCCATCATAATCCCGGTGGTCTGGATTTTGTTTGCATCGATCAAGGAAAATTCAGAGTTTTACGGGAATCCATGGGCGATCCCGGATGGATTTCATTATCAAAACTTCGTCGAAGCTTTCGTAGAGGCGAGAATGGGCGATTACTTGTTTAATTCTATTATCGTCACAGGGCTTGCCATAGTGTTTTTGTTAGTGATTGCACTGCCTGCTTCCTACGTTCTGTCTCGCTTCAGGTTCTTTGGCAGTAAATTTCTAAATTCATTTGTGAAGGCAGGACTGTTCATTAATGTGAGTTACATTGCAGTTCCTATTTTTTTGATGCTTCTCGACTGGGATTCACTTATGCAGACAATGTTTGATGGCGGCTCTTTTTTAAATAATCGGGTGATGCTTGCGCTCATCTATGCATCGACCGCATTGCCGTTTACCATATTTCTTTTATCCAGCTATTTTGAAACCTTGCCGTCTGATTTTGAAGAAGCAGCAAGTATTGATGGGGCAGGTTACTTTAAGACAATGTTCTCAGTGATGCTCCCGATGGCTAAGCCGAGTATCATCATTGTTATTCTTTTCAACTTTTTGTTGTTCTGGAATGAATATATCCTGGCGCTAACGTTGATGCCAGGAGAAAACAAGACATTACCGGTAGGATTATTGAATTTGATGGCAGCCGAACGAGCCGCCGCCAATTATGGACCGATGTATGCAGGCATGGTTATCGTCATGCTTCCTACTTTAATTTTATATATCATTGTTCAAAAGCGTTTAACTCAGGGGATGACAGTTGGTGGACTGAAAGGATAGGTGTTAAAGATGCAACAAAACAAGGGAAGAGTGACGCTGCCAAGTCAGCAGAACTTTTTAGAAGAAACGAAAGAATTAATGGAGCGTTGGGGAGCCGATGCGCTAAGGGACAGCGACGGTACGAAACTCGATGAAGAAATTAAGCAGCTCAATGCCAAGGTTTATACGACTTATTTCGTAGCCCGCAGCCACAATGAATTTGCCGAGAAGCATCTAGAGGAAATGCAACAGCTTTACTTGATGTCAAAATTTAATACAGCTACAGGCAATGAATTAACCATTGCTTTTCTGGATGGCTATTTTGAAGAACAAGTAGAAGCTGATTACATCCACGATGTGAAAAAGTGGTGGGAAGTCATCGACCGTACAACTGGAGAGGTCGTTGATCCTGTAAAGTGGCAAGTCGACAAGGTGCAGAATGTTCTCATTATCACAGATGCAATACCATGGCACGAGTACACCGTTTCCTTTTTAGCGTATATGAAATGGGATCCGACTCAAATGTACAACCATATTACAAATGACTGGGGAGACAAGCCACACGAAATTCCGTTCGATGTGAGGCAGCCTCATTCAAACCAATTTGTTAAGAATTACTTACAAAAATGGTTAAAAGGAAATCCTGATACGGATGTTGTTCGTTTCACGACCTTCTTCTACCATTTTACATTGATTTTCAACAACTTGGGAGAAGAGAAATTCGTGGATTGGTTTGGGTACGGTGCAAGTGTATCAGTTGCTGCACTTGAGGCATTCGCTGAAGAAAAGGGATACCGTCTCCGTCCAGAAGATATTGTCGACCAGGGCTATTACAATTCAACATTTCGAACGCCTACTAAAGCTTATTTAGATTATATGGACTTTATTCAAAAATTCACCGTGTCAGAAATCAAGTCATTGGTCGAAGAGGTCCATGGTCACGATAAGGAAGCGATGATGTTCCTCGGAGACAATTGGATCGGTGCAGAGCCTTACGGGAAATATTTTAAGGATACGGGGATCGATGCCGTTGTCGGAAGTGTCGGGGATGGAACGACGTTACGGATGATTGCAGACATTCCGCATGTGAAATATACCGAGGGCAGATTCCTACCATATTTTTTCCCCGATACTTTCTATGATGGGAATGATCCTGTCTTAGAGGCGAAAGAGAATTGGTTGACTGCCAGACGTGCACTGATGCGTAAGCCGCTGGATCGAATAGGTTATGGAGGATACTTGAGTCTTGCTTACAAATTCCCTTCATTTGTTGATTATGTGGGTAAAATCACCAATGAATTCCGTAGCATTTACGAATTGATCCATGAGGTTAAGCCTTATTCTGGCTTAAAGGTCGCTGTTTTGAATGCATGGGGCCGGTTGAGAACATGGCAGACGCATATGGTTGCTCACGGGAAATATTATAAACAGACGTATTCTTATCAAGGTGTGCTTGAAGCATTGAGCGGTTCAGCTACAGACGTTACCTTTTTAAGCTTCGATGATGTCATAAAGAGTGGGATTCCAGATGATGTCGATGTTCTTATCAATGCAGGTGATGCTAGCACGGCTTTTTCTGGAGGAGAATGCTGGCTGGACGAAACATTGACATCGACCATCCGCGAGTGGGTGTATAACGGTGGGGGCTTCATTGGAATAGGTGAACCGACAGCGTTTCATCATCAGGGTCGCTTCTTCCAACTGGCTGATGTTCTTGGTGTTGATAAAGAACTAGGCTTCAGTCTGTCAACTAATAAACACTTTACTGAAACGGTTGATGCGCATTTCATCAGTGAGAATATAACTTCGTACGATTTTGGTGAAAGTACGGACAATGTTTATGCATTGAGAGAAGATGCTGAAGTCATCGAATATTCAAACGGATCGATCCATTTATCGAGTTCTTCTTACGGGAAAGGGCGCGGCGTCTACATGGCGGGTCTTCCATACAGTCATGAGAACACTGACCTTCTGATGAGGTCCCTTTACTATGCCGCGAATAAAGAAAAACAATTTAACGTGTGGCATGCTTCCAATCCATACTGTGAGGTTCATGCATACCCGGACATCAAGAAATATACAGTTGTCAACAACTCTGCAGAAAAGCAGGTGACCCATGTTTATCTCGGGACCGGTATCAGCTATGAGGTAGCGTTAGAGCCTTGTGAAATGAAATGGGAGGATTACGCAAATGAAGGATAAACTCATTCCAATCTTAAAGGTGGTCTTCTTTATCTTCTGTTTATTGTTGATTATCAATGGACAAAGGACGGTAGGAAGATGGGAGCTTCTTACCCAATTGATCGGACTGAGCGGCCTATTATTCCTGCTTTGGAATTATAATAGAAAGTTTACGTGATAACTAAAAGCAGAACCTATAAGGGAGAAGGATTTAGAAAGAGGTGCTGAACAATGAAATATGCGATAGGAATTGATATCGGAGGGACAAAAGTAGAAGCTGGTATTGTAAGTGAGGAAGGTTTCTTGATACAAAAGGAAAAAGTGAAAAGCGATCCATCTGATGAAGAAAAGATGTTCAGTCAAGTCATCAGATGCATTGAACAATTGATGAATCACTGTAGTATTCCGCAAACGGAAATCTCAGGGGTCGGTGTCGGTATCCCGGGAAAGGTTGATCGTGAAGAGGGGACCGCTATTTTTCAGAATAACCTGCCGTGGAAGGATTTCCCGTTGGTTGACCGATTGCGACAGGTTCTTAGCTTCGAACATATTACGATTGATAACGATGTTTATATGGCCGCATTTGCCGAATGGAGGGAAGCTGGTGCACGAGATGAGGAACTTTTTGTCTATATGACGATAAGTACGGGGATCTCTTGTTCCATAATCAAAGGCGGCGAGTTCATCAGAGGTGCAGGATTTGCGGGAGAAGTCGGTCTTATACCTGTGCTAGGTACAGATCAACGGCAAATGGTGAGACTGGAGCAGACAGCATCGGGACCAGCCTTGCAAACTCAGGCATGTCAAATATATGCAGACGAACATCTGATGACGAAGGATTTGTTTAAGAAATACAATCGTGGAGAAACAAAGGCTGAGCACCTGGTGCATGGCATGATCTCATCTACTGCCCAAGCACTGTATATGATCAACAGTCTTCTTGATCCTCACAAAATTGTACTGGGGGGAGTGTTGCCGTCTATAACCCTATTCTGTTGAAATTGCTGAAAGAGGAACTCAGGAAACTTTTGATTCCTGAACAAACTCACATTCTTAATGAAATTGAAATTAGTCACCTTGACAACAGCCAAGGCGTAGTAGGAGCGGGTATGCGCGCCTTTTATATGGAGAAGAAAGGGTGAAGATATGATTTACCGCTATATTTGCGGTTTGATCGATCGAGCGGTAGCAGCTAACCTCATAGAACCCGCAGACCGGGTGTATGTCCGCAATCAGTTAATGGCTTATATTCAACTGGATACTTTTCCAGAGGGTGTTCACTACAATGGAAAAGAAACGATTCCAGAATTACTTGACAAAATGACAGCTTATGCCGTTAACGAGGGAATCATTGAAGATGTTCAAAGTGAAAAGGAAATTTTCTCAAGTGACATCATGAATGTATTCGTTGCAAGACCATCGATGATCCAAGCTGTTTTTAATCAAAAATATAAACAATCTCCAAAACAGGCGACCGATTTTTTTTATCAATTGAGTCAAAACAGCAACTATATTCGGACAAAGGAAATTGAAAAAAACATCAATTATGAAGCGGATACCACTTATGGAAGTATGGACATCACAATCAACTTGTCGAAACCTGAAAAGGATCCTATAGATATTGAACGTGAGCGCCAGACAAAGTCTGTGGAAAAATATCCATCATGCTTGTTATGCATGGAAAACGGAGGCTATAAAGGAAGACCCGGGCATCCAGCTAGAGCAAACCACCGTATCATTCCAATTCCATTGCTGGATGAAAATTGGTATTTTCAATATTCTCCCTACGTCTATTACCAGGAGCACAGCATTCTACTTGCCGAAATGCACAGACCGATGAAGATCGACCGTTACACTTTTGCTAGACTTTTCCGGTTCACTGAAAAATACCCACACTATTTTATCGGATCGAACGCAGATTTGCCAGTTGTCGGGGGTCAATTCTTAGTCACGACCATTATCAAGCAGGCCGTTATGAGTTTGCGATGACGAGGGCAAAAGACGATTTTACGTTTATACTCGAACGGTATCCACTGGTGGAAGCTTCTGTTCTGAAATGGCCATTGTCAGTCATTCGTCTAAAATCTGGTACACAGCAATCTCTGGTTAATGCAGCCGAATATATACTTGATACATGGCAGTCATATTCAGACGGAGAGATCGTTGCTGAATCTGATGGGGAAAGGCACAATACGATCACACCTATTGCAAGGCAACGCAACGGACAGTTTGAACTTGATATCGTATTTAGAAATAATCGTACGTCTGAAGAGCATCCACACGGAATTTTTCATCCTCATGAAGATGTGCATCATATTAAAAAGGAAAATATAGGGCTCATAGAAGTGATGGGACTCGCTGTTTTACCACCGAGGTTAAAAAATGAATTAGAAGACATGAAGAAATTTTTACTTGGCGAATCTAGCAATGTAAAACCCTATCATCGAGACTGGGCAAACCAGTTATGGCACAAATATGGAAAGCCTCCAAATCCTGAACAAGCGAATGATGTGATAAAAAAAGAACTTGGGGGAAAATTTGTGAAAGTACTCGAAGATGCAGGTGTATTCAAGGAACGTGCAGCATTTAAACGATTTATAGAGGCCCTGAATAAGAATTTATAAAAATGTCATTGGTTAAATGCCAACATGACTACTAATAACAGATAAAGTCAATCGACATCAGATGTTTAATCTAACAATTGAAGAGTTGAAAACGATAAAGGCAGTACATACTGTCAAAGAAATTTACCGACAACTAAGGGGGTGGCAGAAGTTAACTGAGAATATCTTTAAAAGGTAGAGGTATTTCTTGCTACTGTTGCTGTATCCGGATCGATGATCATTTGAATATACGAATCCAATGGATGATGTAATCTACTCAGTATTTAGTTTTGGATTAAGTGTGAGTCCTTATAACTTAGGAGCTAAAATCATCATATTAGATAAAAATCCGTATTCTCAATAAAAGGATACGGATTTCTCTGTAATAGGTGATTGCTTATCGTTGTAAATAAGCGGTTTTCCTGACTCTACCCCAGGAAGGGCATCCTATTAAACATTTTCGCTTAATTGGATCGATGCGCTTTTATAAAGGAGTAATAAATTTTTGCATTAGTTTTTTGAAAATTCAGTTGTACCATCAACCATACAATGATATGATAGGGTCGAATAAAACCTTACTGTGTTTATTCAAGAGAATAAGAGGGCGCTATGCCGTTAGTACAATAAAAGCAATGTTGGAAGGATGTCTATAAAAATAATTATGCATCAATTCATTCGCAGTACATTCTATAGGCAGTGTTCGCGGAGCAGAATCTCTTGATGCACCGGTGATTATCCAGGGATCTGTTTCTATTTGAGAACCAATTAATAATTTCACTCATACATAACGGGGGCAGAGCAAGCGAAAGTACCTGTTGTGATTCATCTTGAACATGCATATAGTCTTGAGATTGTTATCCAGTGTTTGCAGGCAGGTTATACATCAGAAGTTAGACAGATTCAACTTCCATTTTAAGGAGATATACAATAGTTCAAAAAGTCTTGGAATTTGCTCGCTATTCGAATGGAACAGTCGAAGCTCCCAATACTTTCGGTGATGGATAACAATAATCCAAAAAAATCTGTCTACCTCGACTAGTATGAACTTAGAACGTGATAGGTGAAATTTGAATTTTTTTCAACAAACACAACCCAACAACCCGATGACGGTATTTAAATTATTTTTCTCTGGGGAGGTGGTAAACAACTCATTCATACTTAGACAAAATGTAGAAGGTTTATTGTGTCTGTAATTAGTATCAAAAAAAGGAGGTTGAAGCTTTGAAGTCTTATTTAAAAGTTTTCCCTGTGGTTTGGGACTCGTTGCTATTGTGGGGTTTCTACTTCCGGATGGTTTGTTCTCCTCTCCTATGGATGCAGAAACCGATCAGAATACCAAAACAGTCGGAGCTGTGACAGGTTTTTCTGCTGAGATTTCCAACAACTAAACGAACAGTGTTCGAAAATTATCTATTTTGTGCAGTTTATATTCACCTGGAGTAAGCAGTTTCGTTTCGGTATTTTGGCTAAGTTTATGAGTAATTGGGATTAGTTTTCAAGTCTAAGTAGGAGGTTCGCTATGAGAAGATTTAATCTTTTTATGCTTATTGGTGTTGGACTGGTAATGGCGGTTTTTTTGGCTGCTTGTACTGGAAAGACTACAAATGAAGCAGAGAATGACAGCCAAGACAATTCAGGGACAAGTGACGAGGAAGAAGTTATGAATTTATCTGTATCTAGTTCATTGCAAACAATGGATACATCTTTAGCTGCAGATGCACTCTCTTTTCAATGGCTAAACGTCACTAAAGAAGGACTTTATCGTTATGGGCTGAAAGGGGAACATATACCTGGAGTAGCAAAAAATCATGAAGTCAGTGAAGATGGCCTTACATGGGTATTTCATTTAAGAGAAAATGCCAAATGGCTAAACGGTGATACTGTTACTGCAGAAGATTTTGTTTATTCATGGAGACGTGCTTTGGACCCTTCTACGGGCTCTGAATACGGCCCTTATGTGATGGGAGGTATTATTAAAAACTCTCAGGCTGTCATTGACGGAGAAATGAAACCAGAGGAATTAGGTGTAAAAGCAGTAGATGATTTCACCCTGGAAGTTCAACTAGAGAAACCAATTCCTTATTTTAAATCAATGACATCTTTCGGTACATTTTTCCCAATTAATAAAGATAAAGCAGAAAAATATGGAGAAGAATATGCCATGGAGGCAAAATCCACAGATTCTAATGGTCCATATACAATGAAAGAATGGAATCATGGAGAAGGGTGGGTTGTTGAAAAAAACCCTGAATATTGGGATGCCGAGAATGTAGATATTGAGAAAATAACTGCCAGTGTTATTAAGGAAACATCTACAGCCGTTAATCTTTATGAGTCTGGTGAGGTTGATCATGTTGAATTAAATTCAGAATTTGTGTCTGAATATAAAACGTCAGAGGAATATAATACTGGATTAGACCCCGCAGTGTATTTTATGAAGACGAATATGGAAGCGAATAAAGCACTTGCTAATATCAAAGTCAGAAAAGCGCTTCAAATGATAGTTGATCGTCAAAGTCTCGTTGACGTTATTTTAAATAATGGTTCAATTCCAGCCACTGGCTTTTTGCCTAAAGGATTTGCTATCCATCCAGAGACTGGTCAAGATCTAAGAGAAATGAATGGCCCTCTAATTGAAACCAACAAAAAGAAAGCTAAGCAGCTATGGAATGAAGCGAAAGATGATTTAGGAATAGAAAAACTTGAATTAGAATACTTGTCTGGAGATACGGAACAATCTCGGAATATTAGTGCATATATAAAAGCACAGCTTGAAGAATTGGAAGGTTTAAATATTAAAGTCGTTTCTGTACCAGGTAAAATAAGGACCGAGCGGATGAACAATATGAATTACGAACTAGCTATGTCGGCATGGGGACCGGACTATCGTGACCCTAATACATTTATGGATTTGTTTGTAACTGATGGTCCACATAACAAAACGGGCTTCTCCAACAAAGAATATGATCAACTGCTTAAGGATGCTGCTACCACATACGTCCACGATCCTGAAAAGCGTTACGATTTATTCTTAAAGGCGGAACGAATTCTTGTTCAAGAAGATGCAGTCATTATGCCAATCTATCAACGTGGGAAGTCATATCTCGTGAAATCTCATATTAAAGGATTCCGAACTAACGTAATGGGACCTCATTATACCTATCAAGATGCTACAATTAAAGAATAGTTTCGATATGGATCCTAACCCCCCTTAATATATGAGTTTTCAAAAACCCCTGTGCTTTCCTGCACAGGGGTTTTTGAATTATAAAACTAAACTTATTGCATTTTATGTAAGTGACTTAATTATAGATTTAGTTATCTTTCTTTTAAAATCCGTCATAATTAAGTAGAATAGTTATAAGAGTATTCAGGAGGTCCGCAAAATGTCACATAAACTAGATCATGGAAGTTTTATACCTTTATATCACCAGTTAAAGGATATTATTAAGGAAAAAATTGAATCTGGGGAATGGGCCCCCGGTGAAAAAATACCTTCAGAAAATGAAATGAGGAATGATTTTGAAATAAGTCGTAATACAGCAAAAAAAGCTATAGAAGACCTTGTTCAGGAGGGATTATTGGATCGGAAGCAAGGAAGAGGAACGTTTGTTTCTAAACCTAAACTGGAACAATCGCTGACTGGTTTCTATACTTTCAGTAAAGTCATGGCTGCTAAGGGGATGAACCCGACAGACGTCATTATTGATATTGAAATAAAGCGCGTGAAGTCAAGTATTGCCAAGACCTTACAGATAAATATAAAGGAGGATGTTGTTGCATTACGTCGTCTCAGAAAAGCGAATAATGAACCAATCATTTTAGAAACCTCTTATATACCTACATCGCTTATTCCTGGACTATCCAGAGAAGATCTTGAACAATATTCTCTATATGATTTTATGGAAAAAAAGTATGGGGTGACTGTTTCAAAAGCGCGCGAGGTTTTTGAGCCCGTTTTAATTCGGGATTATGAAAGTAAGTACCTTGAAGTAAATGAGGGGTACCCAGCTTTATTATTGGATCGAATAGCCTTTAATAAGGCAGGCCGTCCAGTAGAATTTTGCAGATCGATTGTTAGAGGAGATCGTTGTCGATTTTATACAGAGCTTATATAAAGCTCTGTGTTTTTTTGATTTAGTTGACCCATCAACCTAACAATGGTATTATTTTAAATAATTAAAATATTACATTATAGGGGGGATGGCTCATAAAAACATTATGTAGGATACCTACATAATCACTCAATTGGAGCATTTCCTGTACACAACGCGATTTGCAGTATTAAATGGGGGCAGAGTCACTGTATTTTGTCAAAACATAAGTATTTTATGGATAGTACAAGTTAAATTTTTCACTGCGGAGAAATCACATTATTTCCGAGAACCACCGTTAGCCAACGAATATTCATTGATTTAGCTAAAGTCGCCGTGAAAAATTACAGTTTGTGGATAGACGAACCCCCTCAAGAACTGAATTTAGGAAGAACAAGACGAGTAACTAATGTGAGTGACTAGATAGGCAATGACTAATAACGAGATTAGGAAGGAGAGGCTACATGATTGAAGCAGTCTTAATAGGGGCGGGGAATCGCGGCATGTTTGCATATGCTTCCTATGCCTTAAAACATGATCATGAGGTATCTTTTATTGCTGTGGCAGAACCAAATGAAGAAAGACGCTTAAGATTTGCTAACGACCACAATATCCCCAAAGAAAATCAGTTTGCTAGCTGGGAGGAACTACTAGATCAAAAACAGCTCTGTGAAGCACTAGTTATCAGTACACAAGATAAGCAACACTATGAACCTACCATGAGAGCTTTGGAGGTAGGCTATGATATTTTATTAGAAAAACCGATGTCACCTGATCCCCTTGAAACATTGGAAATGGCTGAAAAGGCTGAAAAGCTTAATCGTAGTTTGACCGTTTGTCACGTACTGCGATACTCTACTTTTTTTAGTGAGCTAAAACGACTGGTTGATGAAGGAAGAATCGGCGATATTATGTCTGTTCAGTGGAACGAAAATGTGGGCGTGCAGCACCATGCTCACAGTTTTGTAAGGGGGAATTGGAGCAATTCGGGTACTTCAAGTCCTATGTTGTTACAGAAATCATGTCATGATATTGACCTATTGCTATGGTTAATAGACGGAGAATGTACGACTGTTTCATCGTTTGGCAGCTTAACGTTTTTTAATGAAAAACATGCGCCTGAGGGATCAACTGATCGGTGTACAGATGGGTGTGTGGTTGAACATGAATGTCCATTTTCTGCAATCAAATTGTATCACAATGAAAAAGACAACTGGCCGCAAAACGTGGTAACGCTTAATCCTAACTTAGATGAACGTATGAAAGCGATTAAGGAAGGCCCGTATGGGAAATGCGTTTATCGGTCTGATAATAATGTGGTGGATCACCAAGTGGTTAACCTAGAATTTGATAATGAAGTAACTGTTGCCTTCACCATGTCTGCTTTCACCGATGAAACGAGCCGGACTTTTAAAATCATGGGGACAAAGGGGGAAATTCACGGCTCAACTGCAGCAAATGAGCTTAAGGTTAACTACTTTACCGGTAGAAAAGAAATTATTACTCCTGAAAGGATTGAAGGTGGTCATGGTGGAGCTGACAATATGATAATGAGGGACTTTATTCAACAAAGTACCTATAAAAGGAAAGGTAGGAAGACCTCTGGAAAAGAGTCGGCCAAAAGTCATTTAATCGCCTTTGCAGCTGAGAAGTCAAGGGACACAGGTCAGACTATTCGTTTAAATGACTTTATGAGTTCACTTAAGAAAAGTCAATTGAACTAGTGGCGACATCTTCAAAACAAAAATGGATCCCTGAAGACATGAAGGGTCAGTTAACAATGCAATATAAATATATGACAACTTTATTGGGACGTAGTTTGGATGACAATAAGTGTCCCCTTTTTTCTATGAAATTTTTAATAGAGTCGCTTTAAACATCTGTCAACATAACCAATTGGTGTTTAACAAAACTATAACCTAACGGAGGATGACGAATGTTCAATTTAACAGCTGAAGAGCTAGAAAAAAATAAGGCTGTGCATACTGCAAAAGAGATTCATCAACAGCCAACTGTATGGCAGGAATTAATTTCAGATCTACACCAACAAACAGAATCATTTAGAGGGTTTATTGATTCTATTTACAGAAAACATGATCAAGTACGCGTAATCTTTACCGGTGCTGGAACATCAGCATTCGCAGGCGATACTCTTGTTCCGGAGCTACGTAAGCAAAACCAACAGAATGTACAGTTTGAGGCTATTGCTTCTACTGATATTGTATCGAATCCAACTGAACATCTATTCAAAGATATTCCGACTATCATGGTGTCTTTTGCGAGGTCTGGAAATAGCCCAGAAAGCGTTGGGGCAGTTTCTCTAGGACATCAGTTTATTGACCATTTTTATCAAGTAGTCATTACGTGTAATAAAGAGGGACAGCTAGCCCAAAATATAAGGAATGATGATAACAGTATTACTGTACTGACTCCAGAGAAGGCACATGACCAAGGGTTTGCAATGACAAGTAGTTTTACAAGCATGATGATTGCTGCATATTCAATATTTACTTTGAAAAATTTTATCGGTAATGAATCCAAACAGATTATTGCCAATGCAGAACGATTAGTTGATTCGATAGTGGATACTATTGATGAAATTTTAAAATTTGATTTTGAACGAATTGTATATTTAGGGTCGGGTCTACTTGGTCAACTATCGCATGAAGCAGCATTAAAAATGCTCGAGTTATCCGCTGGAAAAGTCATTGCGACTCACGAATCGTCGTTGGGGTTTCGTCATGGGCCAAAATCGATTTTGAATAAAAGATCCCTAGTTGTACTGTTTATGTCACAAGATCCGTACACAAGAAAATATGACTTGGATATTTTAAGAGAGCTAAGAGCAGAATCTGGTATTAAAGTGATAGCTTTAACGGAGAAAAAAGACCAAGAGGTAGAGGGACTAGCCCACTGGACGATACAAGTAAACTTTGAAAAGGAGGATCTTCCTAGTGATTTTTATTTAGCACTACTGTATGTGATTTTTGCTCAAACTTTAGCATTGAAAAAATCTCTTCAGATTGGTATTACGCCGGACAACCCTAGTCCAGAAGGCCGTGTAAACCGTGTAGTGCAAGGGGTAACGATTTATGATTATAGGAAAGTAAGGTAGTTGCGTGACTAGAGTCGGAATGAGGTTAAAGTCTTTCTATTAATAGATGGAAGATACCCTAACAGCATAAAATGGTGCAACCTCAGACCGACTGTCTATCTATAGAAAATTAGTAAGAATTCAACTTTCTAAATCAATTATGATAGCGCTATCAATTAACGGGTTTGTTTCGAAATTAAAAATCAGGAGGAAGATGATAATGTCTCAATCAAGCATTTTATTGACTAGAATCGATAACCGCTTAATTCATGGGCAAGTGGGTGTTACATGGGTAAACCATTTGGGTGCAAACTTAGTTGTTGTTGCAAACGACAAAGTTTCAGAGGATGAAGTACAGCAAAACCTCATGGATATGGTGTTGCCTGACACAATTCAATCTCGTTATTTTTCATTACAAAAAACAGCAGACATTATACATAAAGCATCACCACGGCAGAAAATATTTTTGGTTGTAAAAGATGTTCATGATGCATTGACATTGAAAGAGGGCGGTGTTCCGATTGATCACTTAAACATCGGAAACATGCATTATGAAGAAGGGAAGAGTCAAATATCTTCAACCGTATCCGTTAATGAAAAAGATATTGAATCATTTAAACGTTTAGGTGAATTGAAGGTAAAACTAGATTTGAGAAGGGTGCCAAATGAAAAAGGACAAAATATTTTAGATTTGATATAAGTGCTTTTTATCCTAAATGGGGGTTTTATCTATGTTACTAGAAGCTATTTTAGTAGCACTCTGGGCAGGAATTATTGGTATTGATCTATATGTTGGTTTAACACATATTCACCGCCCTGTAGTTTCAGGGCTTGTTGTCGGACTTATTTTAGGTGATGTTACTACCGGTTTGATTATTGGTGGGACATTAGAATTAATTTGGATGGGAATGGTACCACTTGCAGGTGCACAACCTCCTAATGTGGTTATTGGGGGAGTGATTGGTACTGCTTTTGGTATCATTGCAGATCTTGAACCGACCGCGGCGGTTGGGGTAGCCATTCCTTTTGCTGTCGCTGTGCAAGGTTTGATTACTTTATTCTTTACAGCCTTCTCTCCAATGATGCATAAGGCTGACAAATTTGCACTAAACGCCAATTATAAAGGAATTGAACTTATAAATTATTTAGGTGTAGCTTTACTATTTATCTTCAATGCCTTGATTGCATTCCTACCAATTTATTTTGGTTCCGAAGAAGCAGCAGCATTTGTTGAAACTGTACCGCAATGGATAATTGATGGGTTGTCAATTGCTGGAGGGATCATGCCAGCAGTCGGTTTTGCAATGCTATTAAAAATTATGATGAAGGTTGAATATGTCATGTTCTTTATTCTCGGATTTGTTCTTGCCGCCTATTTGGAAATGCCAATATTAGCAATAGCTCTAATAGGACTGGCAATTGCGCTATATGATTTTTACCAAAACAAGAACAACCAAGGTCCGAATAATCCAACACCTGGCGAGGAGGAGATAACGGATGGAATCTAATGTGTATGAGGATAATACAATGGCTGAAAAGCTTAGTCCCAAATTGCTTCGACTCTTAGTTTGGAGATCTTTGCTATTACAAGCATCCTTCAACTATGAAAGGATGCAGGCTGCAGGTTGGTTATATTCCATTTTGCCTGGACTACGGCATATTCATAAAAATAAACAGGATTTAAGTAATTCGATGAAAAGTCATATGGATTTCTTTAATACTCATCCATTCCTAGTAACACCCATTATGGGAGTTATTCTTGCTATGGAGCAAAACAAAGAAGACAAAGAGTCCATACGCGGAATTAGAGTCGTAATGATGGGGCCGCTTGGTGGTATTGGGGACGCCATGTTCTATCTAACGTTACTCCCGATTTCAGCGAGTATCGGCGCTTCTTTAGCGGTAGAAGGAAATGTAGTAGGGCCATTTATCTTCTTAATCATATTTAATGTTATTCACTTTGGTGTTCGTTTTGGCTTAATGACATATGGTTATAGAACGGGTGTCAACGCAATTTCTAAGTTGAAAGAAGGTACACAGCAAGTATCTCGTGCAGCTTCTATTGTAGGACTAACAGTAGTCGGTGGTCTAATTGCAACGTATGTAGCATTAAAGACTGATTATGTATGGACATCCGGTGAAGCAAAATTAGACATTCAAACAGATGTTTTAGATCAAATAATGCCAGCAATGCTTCCATTAGCTTATACATTGTTGATGTACTGGCTCTTAAAAAAAGGTCGCTCACCTTTACTGTTGATTGGTCTTACTGTGGTTGTAGGATTAATTGGATCGTACTTTAACATTTTAGCCTAAATGGAAAGGATGAAAAAGATGATCGGAATTGTGATAACAGGACATGGGTCTTTTCCGAATGGAATGTTTGAATCTGTAAAGCTGATTGCCGGAGAGGTAAAGCAAGTTGAAGTAATTCCATTTGAAGAAGACCAGGATAAACTTCAAGAAGCGCTTACACAATCAATCAAGAATGTGGATACTGGAGATGGTGTTGTATGTTTCACTGATTTAGCCGGAGGCACACCATTTAATGTATGTTCTCGGTTAGCTATAAGTATAAAAAATGTGCGGGTTATCGGCGGGATGAACTCGCCAATGCTATTAAGTGGGTTATTTCAACGTGAACTTTCAATTAATGAATTTGTGGAAGAAGTCCTACTTGAAGGAAAAGAAAATATTAAACAGTTTGAGATAAAAGAAACACAGGTGTCAAAGGAAATGGATGGAATATAAATTATTCTGATTAAAGGGATGCTTAGGCAATGAGGTATTATATAAAAGCAGATCGATTTTTACTAGAGAACACAGAGAAATATGAGACTTTTTTAACAGTTCAAAATGGTAGATTTGGAGAATTTGTAAACACTGTACCAGATAATGAAGAAATCATTGACTGGAGCGGGTACACAATTGCGCCAGGTCTACTTGATACACATATCCATGGAATCAATGGTCATGACATCATGGATGGAACAGTAGAAGCGGCCCAAAGGGTCTCAGCTGCTTTACCAGCACTTGGTGTCACAAGGTTTTTGCCAACTACGTTGACATCGTCCGAAGCGGATTTAAACCGATCGATTCGAGCGGTTGTTGCAGCAGTAAATAGTGGCTTATCGGGGGCGAAATCAGAAGGGATTTTCTTAGAAGGTCCTTATTTCACAGAAAAACATAAGGGTGCGCAAAACCAAAGTTATTTTCGTGATCCTGATTACGATGAATTTAATCAGTGGCAAGATTTAGCGGAGAATACGATTGTCAAAATTGCACTTGCACCCGAGAGGGATGGGGCAATAGATTTTATTCGAAAAGTCAGTAGTGGAGGGGTTTTTGTAAGTATTGCACATACGGACGCAAGCTATGATTGTTGCAAGAATGCATTGGATGCTGGTGCGAGTAGTTTTGTGCATTTATTTAACGGGATGTCTGGGCTACATCACCGGGAACCAGGTGTTGTCGGGGCAGCGTTAATGAACAAAGGTGCTTTTGCGGAAATGATTTGCGATGGGCATCATGTACATCCGGATATTGCTGCGATGGTGGTCGGAATGAAGGGAGATAAGACCGTTCTGATCACCGATTGCATGCGTGCAGGACTTCTACCGGATGGAAACTATCATTTGGGAGAATTTTCTGTTGTTTTGAAAGATGGGGTGGCACGGACGGAGACTGGTTCCCTAGCTGGTAGTACATTGCAGTTGATCGATGGTGTGAAAAAATTACATGAGTGGTGCGGCCGATCTTTACATGTAATTTGGCATCTAGCGTCCCTTTCCCCAGCAAAAAGTATTGGGCGGGATAGCGAATTAGGAAGCATTCAAACTGGTAAACTAGCGGATTATGTTGTTATAGATGACGGGTTGAACATTCAGGCTACAGCCATTGAAGGAAAAATTACCTATCAAGTGAAGAGGTGAGATAGATGATTTTAACGGTTACATTAAATCCTGCTGTTGATATTAGTTATAAGCTTGAAAAATTCACCCTTGATAATTTGAATCGAGTACATGATATTTCTAAAACTGCCGGGGGAAAGGGTTGAATGTGACAAGAGTCCTGAAGCAATTGGATGAAGAGGTTGCTGCAACCGGATTCCTAGGTGGAAGTTTGGGTGATTTCATTCGAGCGGATCTTTCCGGTATCGAGGATTACTTTATGACTATCCAAGGGGAGACGAGAAACTGCATCGCGGTGATCCACGAAGGCAAACAGACGGAAATTCTGGAGAATGGGCCGGTCATCTCAGATATCGAGGGCAATACATTCTTGGGAAAGTTTTCTGAATACGTAAAAAAAGTAGATATTGTCACGATCTCCGGAAGCCTGCCACAAGGCTTACCGGATGAATTTTATGAAAAAATGATCAAGGTTGCCGGTGATACTCCTGTATTGCTAGATACAAAAGGGGAGTTATTGAAAAAAACCCTGGGAAGCAAACCATATTTAATAAAACCCAATTTTGATGAACTGAGGGATTTACTTAGTGAAAAAATTGAGAGCGTGGAAGATATCATCGAGGCACTCGCTTCGGAAGTAGTTGCTGATATCCCATGGATTGTTGTTACAAATGGAGAAAAAGGTGCGCTAGTGAAGCATGGCAAGGATTTGTACCAGGTTACTATACCTAAAGTAGAAGCGGTAAACCCGGTTGGCTCCGGTGATTCGGTGATTGCCGGTTTTGCAGCAGGTTTATCACGCGGATTGGCGGATGTGGAACTTATTAAATTCGGCTTATCCATGGGTGTGTTAAATGCTCTGGAGGAAAGAACCGGCCATATTGCGCCGGAAAAAGTCGATTGTTGTATGGAGGGAATTAATGTGATGAGGGTTTAGAATTCGGGGCTGCAGAGCATCAAACTCGAGACAGAACCTACTAGTAGCTAACAAATTTAAAAATAAATACAGGAGGCTAATAAGATTATGAAACTATCATCAGGAAAACAACGTGGATTAGAGGCAATTTCAGATGAGAATCATATCATTTTTGCTACAGCAATGGATCAAAGAGGATCATTGGGTAAGATGATCCAATCGTTAGATGACACGATTACATATGAGGTTGGGTTGCGTAAATTTAAGGAAGGCGTTAGTGAGGCCCTTGGGAATCAATCGTCATCCTTGTTGCTCGATCCGGAATATGGATGGGATGCTGCCAAGAAATTGAATGAGGACATCGGTTTGATCATGGCATATGAAAAAACTGGATATGATGCAACGGGACAGGGACGGCTCCCTAATTTAGTGGATGATTATGCAGTGCAGGATCTCGTGAAAGAGGGGGCGAGTGCTCTTAAACTGCTTGTTTATTACGACCACAAAGAGGATGTGCAATATAATAAAATCAAAAATGCAGTGATTAAACGGGTCGGCGATGAATGTAGGCAAAATGATCTTCTGTTTATATTGGAGCCGGTTTCCTACAGCGCTGAAGGCCTTTCTACAAAGAGTGAAGGGTTTGCCAAAAAGAAACCAGAGATTATTGAATTTTTTATGGAGGAATTCTCCAAAGGGGATTATGGTGTTGATTTATTGAAGGTAGAGGTTCCGGTTTCCATCTTCCATATCGAGGGTTATGAGCAATATGATAATTATGAACCTGTCTATAGTAAGAAAGAAGCAGCCGAGTTCTATCTTAATTGTTCTGAAAAAAGTAATGTTCCTTTCATTTACTTAAGTGGTGGCGTAACAAATGAACAGTTTGTCCAGACACTTCATTTTGCAAAAGCAGCCGGATCAAAATTTAGTGGTGTCCTTTGTGGGAGAGCGATATGGAAAGATGGCGTTGAAGTCTTTGCTGAAAATGGTAAGGAAGCCTATTATAAATGGCTTGAATCAGTTGGAACGCAAAATTTGAACAAAGTTAAGGCAGCTGTTGTAGAAACAGCAGTGCCTTGGAGTAAGTTTTAAGTCAAAATAGTTAATTGACACAAGAAATCGCCCTAGATATTAACCAACAACCCAGCGTGTTGGATTGAATAGTGGACATTTTTCGAAGATTAGGATGTAACTTTTAAGGTCTTAATTTCGAATGAGCTTTCTTAATAAGGTAAAAAAGGACAAAAAGTAACAGCAACGTTTACGGTTAAAGCATTTGAAGGAACCTATGACATTACGGCGCCGACTTTCAGTAGCAGTGCGGACAGGGGTAGTTGGCTAGTGCAATTGTCGATATCTATGGGATCAATCCTTATTGCCAGTATATAAATATCGTTTTTTTAATAAAAGAAACAGAAAAAATCACATCCAACTATAAAATATCACTATTTATTAATAGGCTAGGAAAACCAGAAAAAGAAAAAAACTATTCCGTTTCAAGCTTAAATCAAGCTTTAATAAGGCTCAGAAAATCCATCTTGGTTTTTTACATCAACATATAAAGAGATGTTCGATTTTATTTTTAAAATAGATAGCTGATTGTCCATTTAAATGAAAAACCTACTCCTTGGGTGAAACTCCAAAGAGTAGGTTTTCATTTTTGGGAGCGGACTATGATTTAGATAAAAATGATTTAAGCATCCAATTTTGTTTTTCAAGAGTTGCCCGAATATGGTTGAGCATATCCGTTGTAGGTCCGTCATTTTCTCTGTCAGCAACTTCTGTTCCCTGTGTTATTTCACTAATCATTGTATTAAAATCATTCGAAATGTTTTGCACCATTTGTTCAGGTGTTTCATTTCTTGAAGCTTCGGTGATAGAAGCAGTTTGTAAAAAGTCCCTCATTGTCCCAACAGGTTTTCCATTCAGCGCTAAAATACGTTCAGCTAAATCGTCCATATATTGTGCTGTTTCCGTGTAGAACTCTTCAAATTTCTCGTGTAAGTCATAAAAGTCTCCGCCAGTCACAAGCCAGTGATAATTATGAAGTTTAACATACATCACACTGAAATTACTGAGTTGCTTATTTAAAACGTCAATAACAGTCTTTGTAGTTGTACCTTGCATTTCTAACACCCCTGTGATTTTTGCATCTGATCATAAAATTTAAGCAGTGATATTTATAAACGAAAGTGTATATTCAATCACATTGTTATTTTACCCGAGTGTGATGTTTTTATTTCGTGAAAGAAATGAAATAATATGGAATAACCCGTACCCACTATAATCTTTACAGTTAAACCAGTGAGAATATCATAGAACCTTTTTATGTGTTAGTGTGTTTCTAATAGAAATACATACATGTTGTATGATTTAATAAAAGTGATCCTTGTAAGCAAAAAGGCTACATATAAAGGAGATTGCAATGAATAAGAATTCAAGAAAAGTGGAAATTCTGCATGCTGCAGCGAGCATTGTCAGCCGAGAAGGTATTTTTAATTTTACGTTGGAGGCTGTTGCGAAGGAGGCTGGTATGAGTAAAGGTGGTTTACTATACCACTATCCCTCAAAAGAGGCGCTTGTGCAGGGGATGGTAGAACATCTGGCAGATAGCTACACAGGTAAAATTGAAAGTAATGCAGAAAATGATCCGGAAGAGATCGGTAAATGGACGAGGGCTTTTCTCAATGTCACGTTTAACCAAACCTATCCTAATAAAGATATGAACGCAGGATTACTAGCTGCCAAAGCGGTTAACCCAGAATTGTTAAACCCGATCAAGGAAGCTTATGCCGAATGGCAGCATAGGATAGAGTACGATGGCCTGGATCCGGTAATGTCTACCATTATACGCCTTGCTACAGATGGGATGTGGCTATCTGAACTACTCGATATTTATCAAATTGAAGATAATAAAAAAGATCAAGTATTAAGGACACTTGAAGAGTGGGCTAAAAGTAGTCAATTAAACGATACAAGCGAATAATTACCCCATGGGAAATGTAACAAGGCCCCCATTGTAAGCTAATTCAGTAAAATGAGATAAGGAAACATATCTATTCTGCCGTAACCCTGAATTCTACAGGAGTATGGCAGATTATTTTAATTAAAATATACGCTGCCTGATTGTTCATCTAAGAAGACACTTACCTTCTTGATCCATCAGAGCTCAATTTAAAAAATGCCCGAAAATATTCTAAGAGTACAACACCTCTAAATGTCGCTAATGAAATACGACGTATAGGGTGTTTTTTTATGTCTTGTTTAAATAGGTCAGTTGTTTCTTCACATGGACATACAAGGAGTTGATACAATTTTTGCTTGTATATTCTTTTCATAAATATAGAAAACTAAGTAAATTATTTTTATAAACTGTTCTTTTTTAAAAATTTTTTCTTGCTTGAAAACCTAGTTATCATAGGGTTTTTCTATTGACTTATCAACATAAGTTCCCACATCACTGAAAATCCCTTTGAAAAGTAAACCGTCTGGATGGTATAGTAAAATTTGTGTTTTCAAGAGAGCAAAAATAAATAGCAAATTCAAAGAAAATAAGACTATTCATTTTGTAATTAAGTAAGGAGGAATTTAAATGAATAACAAAACGTTAGTAACGGCAGCTGTTACAGGGGCAGGGGAAACCATTAAGAAAAATCCAAACGTTCCGGTGACACCGAAGGAAATTGCGGAGTCAGCAATTGAATCTGCGAAAGCTGGTGCAACGGTGGCCCATGTGCATGCTCGGGACCCTGAAACAGGAGGGATCAGCCATAACGTGGAGCACTATCGTGAAATCGTTGATCGGATACGAGAGTCTGAAACAGATGTCATTATCAATATCACCTCCGGTGGCGGCGGTGATTTTATCCCGAGCTTGAATACGCCTGCTGCTGGCGGGGATGGGACAGATATTCAGACACCTGAAGAGCGCCATGAACCAGTTGGAGAGCTGCTTCCGGAGCTGTGTACGCTTGATTGCGGGAGTGTCAACTTTGGAAACATGATTTACATGAGTCCGACCGATTGGCTTCGCAAACAAGCAAAATTGGTTCAAGAAAGCGGTGTGAAGCCGGAACTTGAATGTTTTGACACGGGGCATATTCGTTTTGCCAAGCAATTAATCGAGGAAGGGCTTATTGACGGTGACCCAATGTTTCAATTTTGTTTAGGGATTCCTTGGGGAGCGGATGCCGATGCGGAAACGATGCTTTATATGAAAAACCGCCTTCCAGATAATGCCCACTGGTCCGCATTTGGCATCGGTCGTATGCAATTTCCGATTGTGGGCCAAACATCATTACTCGGCGGAAATGTTCGTGTTGGGCTGGAAGATAATATTTATTTGAAAAAAGGGGTCGTTGCCCGCAATGAACAGCTTGTAGATAAAGCGGTAGAAATTTTACAGGCACAAGGAAAAGAACCAATGACACCACAGGAAGCAAGAGAGTTGCTGAACTTAAGAAACCCTTATGGAGGATCGAACTAATGGCTGAACTGACTAATGAGATTAAAAAGATAGCTGTAGTAGGAACGGGTGTAATCGGAAACGGCTGGATTGCTCGTTTTCTAGCTCAAGGATATGACGTCGTGGCAACAGATCCGGCTGAAGGGGCTGAAGGTCGAATGTGCGCTGCCGTTGAGCACGCATGGCCGGCACTCGAAAAAATGGGACTGGCAGAAGGTGCCTCACAGGATCGGCTTCATTTCGAATCTGAACTTAAACAAGCCGTTGCCGATGTTGATTTTATTCAAGAATGTGTACCTGAGCGTGAAGATCTAAAAAGAAAGGTCTTAGCTGATATTGATCGCCATGCCAAACAAGGGGCAGTGATTGCATCCAGTACGTCTGGGATCGTTCCAAGCACATTACAGGCAGATTGTCAGCATCCTGAACGAGTGATTGTTGCTCACCCATTCAATCCGGTTTACCTCATTCCACTAGTAGAACTTGTTGGTGGGCAGAAAACGGATTCCGCTGTTATCGAACAAGCAAGAAAGTTTTATGATTCCATTCAAATGAAGCCGTTAGTCATTTCAACTGAAATCGAAGGACATGTAGGGGACAGGCTGATGGAAGCGATTTGGCGTGAAGCGTTACACCTTGTGAACGACGGTGTAGCTACAACCGAGGAGATCGATGCCTCCATTGTCTATGGTCCTGGGTTGCGTTGGGCATTAATGGGACCGTTTTTGACTCTCCATCTTGCTGGTGGTGATCAAGGGATGCGCCATATGCTTGAACAGTTTGGACCTGCTTTAAAACTTCCATGGACGAAGCTTGAGGCGCCTGAACTTACCGATGAACTTTCTAACCGAGTCATCGAGGGCTGTGAGCATCAAACAGAAGGCCAATCCGTAGCCGAACTAAACAAGCGACGAGATGAGTTTCTTATTGAACTTTTAGAATTACTGGAAAAATACTGGCCTGCAGCTAATTTAAACGGAAGATTATAAAGTCGATAGAAGAGTTTCTGAAGGTGAATTAAAAAAAACAGTGATGGAGGGAAGCTACGTTGTCATTACAGGAAGTTGTTATTGCTAGTGCTGTTCGAACACCGACCGGATCGTTTTCTGGGAGTCTTAAAGACATTTCTGCTCCCGATCTAGGTTCGATTGTTATCAAAGAAGCATTAAAGAGGGCAGGAATTGATCATAAACAAGTTGACGAAGTGATTATGGGCAATGTACTTCAAGCGGGGCTTGGACAAAACCCTGCACGCCAATCCGCAATGAAGGCAGATATCCCAGAAACAACATCGTCCATGACCATCAATAAAGTGTGTGGTTCAGGTCTGAAGGCTGTCCATCTCGCAGCACAATCAATCATGCTTGGTGAACAAGACGTTGTTGTCTGTGGTGGGATGGAAAACATGAGTCAGGCGCCTTACGTATTGAAAGGGGCAAGAGAAGGCTACCGGATGGGTCATCAAACGGTTATTGACAGTATGGTTAACGATGGCCTCTGGTGTGCGTTCAATGATTACCACATGGGGGTTACGGACGAAAATGTCTGCCAATCCCACCAGCTTTCCCGAGAAGAGCTTGACGACTTCGCTGCTGAAAGCCAAAAGAAAGCAGCTGAAGCCATAGAAGCTGGTAGATTTAAAGATGAAGTTGTCTCTGTTTCCGTTCCACAGCGAAAAGGGGAGCCGATCTTGTTTGATCAAGACGAAGGTGTAAAGCCGAATAGTACGAAAGAAAAGTTAGGCAAACTCCGCCCTGTTTTTAAAAAAGATGGAATGGTTACGGCGGGAAATGCATCGGGCATTAACGATGGAGCTGCTGCGCTTGTGGTAGTAAGCAAAGAAAAAGCGCTGGAATTAGGGATTGAACCGCTCGCAACTATTCGTTCTAATGCTAGTGGCGGGGTTGATCCAAGCCTAATGGGACTGGGTCCTATTCCAGCAACGAAACAGGCACTTGAAAAAGCCGGGCTTTCTATGGAAGATATTAACCTGATTGAGGCTAATGAAGCTTTTGCAGCACAGTCACTTGCCGTCGGTAAGGAGCTAAACTTTGACGACGGGATTTTAAACGTAAACGGCGGGGCAATCGCACTTGGTCACCCCATCGGCGCAAGTGGAGCACGTATTCTTGTTACCCTTTTACATGAACTAAAACGCCGGGATGGACGATACGGTCTGGCCACTCTCTGTATCGGAGGAGGTCAAGGGGTGGCAACGATCATTGAAAGATAACCGGTGGAGCTTGTTAATTTGTTTTCGAGGAGTGAGTGAATTTGAAACCGATAGTGTCTTCATTTGAAGAAGCAGTAAAAGACATTCATGACGGGTCGACCATTCTTGTGGGTGGATTTGGACTTGTTGGAATTCCGGAAAATTTAATTCTTGCCCTGAAAGATTCAGGTGTGAAAGATTTAACGATTATCTCAAATAATTGTGGTGTCGATGATTGGGGGCTTGGTCTGCTTTTAAAAAACAAACAAATTAAAAAAATGATCGGGTCTTATGTAGGTGAAAATAAAGAATTTGAACGCCAGGTTATGTCTGGTGAAATCGAGATTGAGCTTGTCCCTCAAGGAACCCTTGCTGAGAGAATGCGTGCGGGCGGTGCAGGTATTCCAGCGTTTTATACACCTGCAGGAGTCGGAACACCGATAGCAGAAGGACGTGAGGTCAGATCGTTTGATGGCAAAGAATATTTGCTTGAAAAAGCGTTAACGGCTGACTTTGGTCTTGTGCGAGCAGCAAAAGCAGACACCACTGGAAATTTAATTTATAACAAAACAGCACGCAACTTTAGCCCGATGGTTGCGGCAGCTGGAGAGGTAACGATCGCTGAAGTGGAAGAGCTCGTTGAACCGGGTGAGTTAGACCCAGGTCAAATCCACACACCGAGCATCTATATTCAGCAATTAATTGTCGGACAACAAGAAAAACGCATAGAACGTCTCACAACAAGATAATCATCGAAGGGAGGAATCATGATGTCGAAACAGGATAAAGCAATTGTAAGAGAAAAGATCGCTAAAAGAGCTGAAAAAGAACTTCAGGACGGATTTTACGTCAATCTTGGCATTGGTATGCCGACCCTTGTGGCGAATTACATACCGGATGACAAGTGGGTGATGTTGCAATCAGAAAATGGTTTGCTTGGGATCGGTCCCTATCCGACAAAAGATCAGGTGGATCCAGATTTGATCAATGCCGGAAAAGAAACCGTTACAGAGGCAAAAGGCACCTCTTATTTCAATAGCGCGGATTCATTCGGAATGATTCGCGGGGGTCATATCGATGTTGCGATTTTAGGCGGGATGGAAGTATCTAATAGCGGTGATCTTGCCAATTGGATGATCCCAGGAAAAATGATTAAAGGCATGGGTGGAGCCATGGATCTTGTCCATGGCGCTAAACATGTAATCGTAATCATGGACCATGTCAATAAAAACGGAGATCCGAAAATTGTTAACGAGTGCAGCTTACCGTTGACTGGAGCTGGAGTGGTTGATCGGATGATTACCGATCGTGCTGTTATTGATGTCACACCCGAAGGCCTTGTGCTTGTTGAAGTGGCAGAAGGATTTACCGTGGAAGAGATAAAGAAGCTGACTGAACCAGAGTTAATCGTCAGAGATAATGTGAAGTTGGAGGCTTATTAAACGAATAGATTGGAGGTGGTATGTATGGATAAACCACAACTTGATAAAAGAATTTTTTGGGGCGCGATTTTTGTCATTTGTTTGTTAGTTGCTCCTTTAGCTTTAGGTCCTGAGCAAGGGTTAGCTATATTAAACGGTGTACGAGGGTTTCTAACTGAAGAATTCGGCTGGCTTTACATGCTGTTTACGGTTGCTATTTTTGGCTTTTTAATCTGGTTAGCCACCGGTAAGTATGCCCATGTGAAGTTGGGTGAAGGGGACCCTGAATTTTCAACACCTAGTTGGATCGCGATGATGTTTACTGGCGGCATCGGAGGCGGCATTATGTATTGGGGGGCCATCGAGTGGGCTTTTTACTATACAGCCCCTCCTTTCGGTTTGGAACCTAAAACGGCGGAGGCAGCTCATTGGGCCGCCACATATGGACTTTTCCACTGGGGATTCACGGCATGGGCGATCTTTTGTTTGCCGGTTCTGCCTATTGCCTATGCGTATCATGTCAGGAAGCAGCCGACATTAAGTTTAAGCGGAGCATGTAAAGGTGTTATCGGTAAATATGCTAATGGATGGATTGGTAAAGTGATCGACATCTTTTTCATATTTGGTTTAATTGGCGGAGCCGGCACCTCATTAGGATTAGAGGTGCCGATGATATCTCAGGGAGTTTCTGAATTATTGGGCATCCCGAGGTCCGTTACACTGGACGCGATCATCATCGTTATTTGGACAGGTTTGTTTGGAGTGAGTGCTTTTCTAGGACTTAAAAAAGGGATCAAATTATTAGCGGATGTAAATATGTACCTGGCATTGATACTTGGGGCGTTTGTGTTTATTTTTGGTGCAACGGTATTTATATTAACAACCTTTACGAATAGTGTTGGATTGTTACTGCAAAACTTTGTGAAAATGAGCTTTCACATGGACTTTACTAAGGGATGGGAGTTTACTCAAACTTGGACAATCTTTTACTGGGCATGGTGGATTGCTTATGCTGCATTTGTAGGTTTATTTACAGCCCGAATTTCCAGAGGAAGAACAATAAGAGGCGTGATCGCCGGTATGGTTATTGCTGGAAGTCTTGGGTGTTGGATAGTCTTTTCAATTTTCGGGAATACGGGACTTTATTTTGAACTGAACGACATTGTGCCCGTCACTGAAATCTTAGCAAAGCAAGATGCCTATACGGCGATCATTTCCATTGTTCAAGCTATGCCATTAGGTAATATCGTACTCGTTGGATTTTTAATTCTAATGATGATATTCCTGGCGACAACGCTTGATTCATCAGCTTTTACTTTGGCTTTTGTTGCCACAAAAGAAATCAAATCCGAGGAAGACCCTCCACGGTGGCACCGGATTTTTTGGGCCTTTATACTAGCAGCTGTATCCCTCGTGCTGCTATATAGTGGAGGACTTGGAGCTCTCCAAACTCTATCGGTAATTACAAGTTTTCCGCTTATCTTTATCTTTATCATTATGATCATTTCTTTTATGAAATGGCTGAGAGAGGATTATCCGGAGGGTGTAACTAAGGGTCACTCTTCATTTAAAACAAAACAATCTGAAGCGGATAGCAGAGATCAATAATTCCTTAAATTAGGGACAAATGGATTCTAGGCCATGCCAAGATATTTTGCAAGAATCTCTCCTATTTCGCACGTACCTTGCAGATAATGCTAACGTTGGAGTTTCAACCGTTATGCGTGCGATAAATGCAATAGGGTATGACAACTTTAATGATTTTCGAAAAGATATCTTTAATGAATCATTGCCTGCTGAATCAAAATGGACATTAAAGAAATCTCTTTCAGAAATCCCTAATAAAGAAGAGAGTACTGCAACTATATTACAAGTTTGGAATGAATCTATGAACATGCTGGATAAATCATTAGACTCAGATTTAATAGAAAATTTCGAAACTGTAATTGACGTTATTAGTCATTCAAGTCAGCTTAATGTTTTAGGTACTAGACCCTATAAGGCCATGGCTTTATATCTTGCACAGTTGCTTGGAGAATTTTATTCTAAGATAAGACAATTAAGCCATGATACCGAAGTACTCTTTGATAAAATATTACAATTTGAAAAGGATGAAGTTTTACTGGTTTTTGCTTTTGAACCATACACTAATCGAATTATACAAGCAGCTATGCTGGCCAATCAACTGGGTATCAAGATTATATTGATAACTGACCATATTTCTTGCCCTATTATTCGATACGCTTCAGTAACATTAAAAGTAGAGGTAAGTGAAAAACAATTTTCTGTGGTACCAATTATTACCTTAATAGAGGCATTAGTTATTGAAATTGGGAAACGTTCCTCTGAAGAATCAATTAAAAAGTTGAAAAAACTAGAGAGAACACTTCTTGAAAATAATATAACTTATTCATATTAAAAGATTCTGTATTACGTTAAGTCAGGAATCAATCTTACAATTGTGGGTTGGATTCTCTTTTGAAAATCATTTGGGTATTGGTGCAAATTAAAAATTGGAAGTTATTTACAATTGCAGCCATGATTGGTAACTATTTTTATCTCGTATTGATTTAATTCAGGGCGTCATGCCTAAAAAACGCTTGAACCTAATTAAGGTTCAAGCGTTTTTCATAGGCTTGGCCAGGGAATGATTGCTGTAGAAATAGCTATTGTAAGCTTATTTCTCCTCTTGATAGTTAATGGATATTTTTGGCTTTATGTACTTGGCACATTAGGCATTGGTATAGGAATAATCATTTTAGCTCGGGTTACTGGTAGTAGGTAACAACTAAGTATTTGAACTTTGATCACCATAGAAATATCGGAGGCTAAAACAATAGATTTTCTTTATTTAAACATAGATAAAATGATCGATGTTGAAGTACTTAATATGGATAAATGTATTGAAAAAATTGATGAATCTTTTAACTTATTGGAAAAGGAAATCATCTTAAGGGACCAAAGGGGGATGATCACGGAACAACCCATATGATTTACACTGAACAATCTAATACCCGGAGCTGATGATTTCTAGACAGGTGAGTCATAATAATTTTGTATTTGCTCATTCTATGTTAGAAGAACATAATAACTAAGGGAGAGAGTATGGCTGACTTAAACAAACAAGTAATTCTTATTACTGGTGCGAATCGTGGGCAGGGAAAAGGTTTTTGTGAAGAATTTTTGATGAAGTATCACACAAAAGGGGCTACAATATACAAAAATTTAATGGCTTAGGGTTTATTACTGAGACTCTATTAACTGAATGTAAAATATGCTGGATATCTCAGACAGATAAACGTAGTAGAAGTATTTAAACTTTTTATTCTATTTTTAACTCGAGACCATTGGTGGGTCTTTTGACCAACAATATATATAATACAAAACGTCTTCCAGGGCTATGTGAAAGGAAAGGGGACCCGGTGGTTAAAGGCATCCAAGAGCAGTCTTAGGTAAAGGAAATGCTAATTTCCCCTATAAGAAATATTAACCCCGGAACAAGCTGCCAAATTGTTAAAACAAGTGAATCCTAAACTAGCTGCATACATTCATGTAATATCCATAGGAATCAGTGATAGCGAAGGTAATTATATAGAAAGAACCAGGGGAATTTATGATGGCGAATTCGATTGTGACTATATGAAATACCATCCATGTTGTCATACTGATGACACTTGGAGGTGTTTTTCTTATGGATAAAAAAGTTTATAATCTTGAAAAGGCAGGATTCTTCCAATCTTAACCCTAGTATCGTGACAGGGTTCCCCCTTGCTTTCCTTTTCAGCGCATAGTAATCTTGAGATTCATTGAAGGGAGTGGAGAGACCATGACGCGAGTGGTCATCTTAGCCGAAAAACCCTCTCAGGCAAAAGCTTATGCAGAGGCCTTTACGATTCAAGAAAAGACGAAGACTTATATTCTATTAAAGCCGGATGAGATATTCTTGGATGGGGCGACAATCACCTGGGGAGTCGGTCACCTGGTTGAATTAAAAGAACCTCATGACTATAAACCGGAGTGGAAGAGATGGAAGCTTGATCAACTGCCGATCGTTCCTGAGCGTTTCCTTGAGAAAGTCTCTAAAGGGAAATGGGAGCAGTTTCAAGCGGTCAAGCGGTTGTTCCAGCAAGCGGACGTGCTAGTGAATGCGGCTGATGTCGACCGGGAAGGCTCGAATATTTTTTACAGCATTCTCCGCTTAACAGGCGTGAAGGGAAAGCCAATTCAACGCTTGTGGATCAATTCTCTCGAGAAAGATGAAGTTCGAAAAGGATTTGAGAATTTACAAAATAACGACAAGGACTTGCGTTTATTTGATGAAGCGAAAGCCCGTCAAATTAGTGATTGGATGGTTGGAATCAATGCCAGCCGCCTGTTTACATTGCTTTTGCAGAAGAAAGGGTTCGCAAGCTACCTTTCAATTGGGCGTGTACAATCTCCGACAGTTTATTTGATTTATCAAAGACACAAAGAAATTGAAAACTTTGTATCAGAGCCTTTTTATCAAATCGAGGGGCTTTTCCAATCTCAAACAGGTCCCTATAAAGGCCTTGCTGAGATTAAGGAAAAGGACAAGACGAAGGTGCAGGAGCTTATGTACAAACATGGGCTTAAAGAAAACGAAGACTTAACAGGGATTGTCCAACGTGTAGACAAAAAGACAAAACACCAAAAGTCACCGAAACTGCATTCCCTGTCCACCCTGCAAAGTGTTGCGAACAGACGTTGGAAATACACACCGTCGCAAGTACTCAAGACGATGCAAAAACTCTATGAGAAGCGTCTCGTTTCCTATCCGAGAACGGACTGTAACTTTATCACTGAAAATGAGTTTGCTTATTTAGTGGACAACTTCAATTCCTACCAGGAAGCATTGAACGTTTCTTTCACACCGGTTTCCCTAAAACCAAATAAACGGTATGTCAACAGCCGTAAAGTCCAGGAGCACTATGCAATCATTCCGACAAAGTCCATTCCTTCTCAAAAGAAGCTAAGTGGACTAAGCCGTGAGGAACGCAATATTTATAATGAAGTTCTGGCCACGACCCTTGCTATGTTCCACTCGGACTTCGTGTATGAAGAGACCACGATACTAACACATGTTCATGACTTACCTTTTAAATCTTCGGGTCGAAGAGAAGTGAAAAGCGGCTGGAAAGAGCTGTTTCCAAAGCCGTCTAAATCGAAACAGGAAAAAGAAGCTCTTCTTCCAGGTGTTCAAAAAGGTGAGCAGGTAGGCGCGCAACTTCATATAAAAGAAAGCATGACACAGCCACCTAAGCCGTATACCGAAGGTCAGCTAATCAATATGATGAAAACTTGCGGGAAGCTCATGGATAATGATGAAGATGTAGAGATTCTGAAGGAAGTGGAAGGCCTGGGAACAGAAGCTACCCGCTCAAGTATCATTGAAACGATTAAGGCACAGAAGTATATTGAAGTGAAAAGAAACAATGTGTATGTCACAGATAAAGGGATTATGCTGTGTGAAGCGATTGAAGGAACGCTGCTATCGAGCCCTTCCATGACCGCGAAATGGGAATCGTATTTAAAGAAAATCGGAAGCGGTGAGGGATCTAAACAAGTATTTCTCAAACAGACCAGTCAGTTTGTTGAAAAGTTAATCCAAGAGACCCCCGATTCTATTCAACAGGTTCACATTCGAAGCACCGGAGAGAAGAAAAAGTGGAATGCCCCGATCGCCAAATGCCCCGCCTGTTCAACGGGCTCCATCGTGGATCGATACAAGTTTTATGCGTGTTCCGCTTACAAAGAAGGATGTAAAGTGACCTTTCCTAAAAAATTAGCAGGAAAAACGCTAACGAGCAATATGATTAAAACGTTGTGCGAGAAGAAGCGAACGAAGGTTCTAAAAGGATTTAAGGGAAAGAAAACGTTTAGTACAGCTTTAACACTGGATCAAGATTATAAGGTTAAATTTGATTTTAAGAAGAAAGCTTAAGGCAAGCAGTTTGCTGCTCTCACACAAATAACATAGATTTTTTAAAAGTGCCTGATCCCATTACGTGAACCTTTAACGCAGCGGGGGTCAGGCACTTTTATTTATCGTGCACATTTTTGAAAAAAGGCAGGGTCATCCCTCCCTTAGCAGAAACATGTTACGATACCTATAGGAAAATAGAGGAGGTACTTACAATGGCGAGAAAACTTTTCTACGAAGATCCTTATAAAATGGAATTCGAATCCAAGGTTATTAAAATAGATCAAGATGAGCGTGGTTTTTATGTGGTGCTGGAAGAGACGGCGTTTTATCCGACTGGTGGCGGTCAACCGCACGACAAAGGAACATTGAATGGATTTGAAGTGATTGATGTAGAAGAAGTAAAAGGTGAAGTGCGTCATTACACAAGAGAAAAGCTTCCCGCTGAGACAGAAAATGTACAAGGAAGTATTGATCATGAGCGACGTATCGACCATATGCAGCAGCACAGTGGACAGCACATTATTTCAGCCATTTTCGATGATCAGTTTGGGATTCCGACAACGAGCTTCCATTTAGGAACTGATACAGTGACGATCGATTTGGATACAGAACATCTTTCCTCAGATCTTTTGGACAAGGTTGAGAGGCAGGTGAACGAGGTTATCCGAGACAACTACCCGGTTAAATCGAAATGGATGTCCGCGGAAGAGGCGGCGGAGTATCCGCTGCGCAAACCGCTATCAGTTAAGGAGGATGTTCGCCTTATCATCATTCCAGAGATTGATTATAACGGATGTGGAGGAACTCATCCACACTCCACTTGCGAAGTTATGGCTGTCAAGTTTCTAGGATGGACAAAAAACAAGAAGCAGGTGCGCTTGGAGTTCGTCTGTGGTTATCGAGTTCTGTATAAGCTCAAGCAAAAACACCAGATATTAACAGAAATGAAGCGGCTTATTCCAAGACCAGAACAAAAGCTTGTAGAGGAAGTCGATGAGCTGATCAAGTCAAGCAAGGAGAAAGACAAGAAAATCGATGAGCTTGAAGAACAACTGCTTCAGCATGAGGCACGTGATATTATTTCGGAGTCACAGGGGGATCGAGTAATTCAATGTGTTTTCAAAGGCCGACCGATCAAAACACTCCAATCACTAGGAAAAGCCATCATTGAAGAAGCCTCTGATGCTTATCTTATTCTAATCAGTGAACAGGAAAATCAGCTGCAGTTCGTGCTCGCTCATGGAGCAGATATCGATCGTAATATGAATGATATCGCCAAACAAATCATGTCCCTTATTGAAGGAAAGGGAGGGGGCAAACCAAATTTCGTCCAAGGAGGCGGCAAAAAGGTCATAGACGGGGATGTTTTTGCTGATCGAATTAAAGCCCTTTTATAGCGTTGTCTGGCCCCTGAAAGTGTAAGAGGGGGCAGGCAACTCTTATATGTAAATATGAAAGTGTATCTGATTTGTTTTTAGTGGTAATTCTAACAGGATACTTTTTAATCCCTGGGCACTTGACGGACCACATTTATCCTTAGAACTTTTCCTATTAGGATAGACTAAACGTGTTATGATAAGAGCCTTGGTGTTTGTTCTGAAATGGCTTTGGTGTTAAGTGGAACTATTATTGGAGGTTTATAAATGGATAATAATGATATATTGATTAGATTAAGATATGCCTTGGGTATAAAAGATCAAGATATGGTCGAAATATTTAACCTTGGCGGCGTTGATCTGACAAAAGAAGAAGTAAAAAAGGTCCTTACAAAGTCAGATGACAGTTACGATGAGGAAAAGGACGATGATGGTGCGGATGAAAAGGAGGATCACATCAAATGTACAAATAGCATGTTGGATTCATTTTTAAATGGTCTCATTACTTTTAAACGAGGACCACAGGAGTCCAAACCTGGACAACCGAATAAATCAGACCGGTCTATAAAGAATTACTCCAGTGTGAATAATGTCATGCTGAAAAAAGTGAAGATCGCTCTGAAATTAACGAGTGAGGATGTTATCAATATTTTAGATGAAGCGGGCGTCAAGATAACAAAAGGGGAATTAAGCGCGTTACTAAGAAAAGAAGGACACAAGAATTACAAAGAGTGCGGGGATAAGTACGCCCGGAATTTCCTAAAAGGGTTAACGATAAAATATAGAGGATAAGAAGGATTATAATCCTCCAATACCGTCAGCACCTCGCTTTTGACGCTTACCGTCACGCCAAACAAAGAAAGCAGCTGTTCAGTATATTAACAACCCTAACGACCAGGCATTAGAATCCTAACATAGGAATGTCGAAGAGTATCGTCTTATTGGTATCAAGAGGGGCGAACTTACAAAATATGATGCATTGGTGTCTATTTCCCGGGAAATAGACACGTCTTTGGAAGACGAAGTGACTGATTTTTCGACAAGATATGAAAAATTCGATCATATGACAGGCGGTACTCAGCGCCGGTGAGCATTCTCGCAGCCCGTCCCTTGATGGGAAAAAAAGCTTTTGCCTTAAATTTTTTCAATAGACGCCTCTAACCAACGGGGGCGTTTTCTAAATGAGTTAGTTACACAATAAGGAAATAAATCTTGAAATACATATCGTTCCACAATACCAACTATAGAAGGTGATAAGGCCAAAAGATAGGACTAAAAAAGATAAAAAAATCATGTTACAATAAAACTTAAGCTTCAAAGTAACTTGAAGTTTATGGGGAAAATGTATATGGTTGGTTGTTCATTATACTTCTGTGGGTGAGTAAATTGTTCGTTCTCCTCAATTTTGAATGACTGTGGCTGCAATCTTTCCGCCAGTAAGTTCAATTAAGATATTAATCTTCTTAAGAAAATTGAGTTCCCTGTATGTAATTAGGACTATAGAACTCTTGTTAAGGAGCGTCAGAATAGTGGTTCAAAATTACTAACATGAAAATTCTGAAAACAGGGTATAGATACTACATAATACTTTAACAAATGGAGTTGATGTCTCTAAATAAGAGGAAGAAGTGATAAAGATCGACAACATAATAACCTTAAATTTTTACTAAAGGAGATTTGTAATGGATAAAAAACAGAAGAAATGGAAATTCATGAATAGAGTTTTTTGGATTTCTTTCACCATTATTTTCCTGTTCGCATTATGGGGGGCCTTAGCTCCTGAAGCCCTTGCCTCCCAGGCAGAAAATATTTATGGTTTTATTGCGAACACTTTTGGATGGTTTTACTTAGTCTTTGTGCTATTTTTAGTTCTTTTCAATTTCTACTTAGCTTTTAGTAAATATGGTAAAATCCGTTTAGGCGGAGATGATATTAAACCGAAATACCCTCTTTTTACCTGGATCGCGATGCTTTTCAGCTGTGGATTTGGGGTCAGTATCGTATTCTGGGGAGTAGCGGAACCAATGACCCACTTTGGCACCCCCCCTCCCTTTGATGCCAGCATAGAAGCTGAATCCGCAGAGGCAGCCCGCGTAGCTATGTGGAATGCTTTCTTTAATAACGGGATCCACCAATGGGCTTCATTTACGTTTGTAGGTCTTGCCCTTTCATATTTTATCTACCGTCAGGATGAAAGAAGCTTGATTAGTGATACGATGAATTCAGTCATAGGAAGCACAGGCAAAAAGCCGTTTCGGAATACGGTGGATATTATCGCGATCGTCGCAACCGTAATGGGTGTTGCAACAACGCTTGGTTTAAGTGTTCTGCAAATTAACAGTGGACTTGGCAGTGTATTTAATGCGCCAACTGGTGGTGTCACACAGATTACCATTGTTCTCGTTATGTTTATTTTCTTTATGTTATCCACCCTCTCAGGTCTTGATCGAGGAATTAAATACTTAAGTAATGCCAACTTAGGCATCGCTCTATTTCTTATGATTGCCGTATTACTTATCGGACCCACAGGCTTCATACTCGATACCATTACGATGGGAGTCGGTGACTACCTGCAGAACTTCTTCCAGGCAAGTTTGCGACTTGATCAGTACACGGGGAGTACATGGGTACAAGATTGGCCAATTTATTACTGGGCCTGGACCATTGCCTGGGCACCGTTTGTCGGAATGTTCGTTGCACGAATATCCAAAGGACGTACTGTTCGGGAATTCGTTCTCGGCGTTATGGTAGCTCCGCCTGCTATAGGAATTATTTGGATCGGGATCTTTGGAGGAACAGCCATCAACTTAGACCTCTTCCACGGGACCGACATCGCTGGTGCTGTTGCGGAGAATGAAGCAACTGCTTTATTCAGCATGCTGGAGAATTTACCGTTCGGTACGATCTTCTCAGTTCTTTCCATTTGTTTATTGTTCACTTTTTTAGTCACTTCTGCGGACTCCGCAACATTCGTACTTGGAATGATGAGTTCAAAAGGGGACACGAACCCTTCCGGTGTAGTTAAAGTCGTTTGGGGTACATTAATTGCTGCCCTAGCCATTATCTTAATCTTAAGTGCTGGATTAGATGGACTTCAGACCGCCTCGCTCATCGGTGCATTGCCGTTCTCGATCGTCCTGTTTATTTCTTGTGTATCGTTGCTCAAATCGATACGTGAAGACTACAAAGAAACCAGGCGTGAAGAAGAGAAAAAACGTCACCACAGAATTCAGAAACAAATTGAAGATTACAACTCAGATTAATCAATAAGTGAGCGACCTTCATTATGAGAAGGTCGCTCACTTTTTCATATTTGAGTGTTCTTCTCCCTTGACATAATTGGCGTTGCCACCCCTCCTTGAACTACCATAATGTTTTTCATTATGACACTCCTTTGTTAGATTCATTCATCGTATTTAAAACAAGTTCAGCAAAAGTCTCTACCGCCCTGTCGGGATTTGCCGTACTTGGAATAATAAGTGGAATATTTACAGCGGGTCTATACGACTGGATTCCTGTGGTGGAACCATATTTTAAAGTGGCTGGGGCAGTGTACCTTCTTTACTTAGCTTGGCAGGTTAGTCTGCCTAAAGGTTCAAGGAAGGATTACGTAGGATTGCAGTCTTCCTTTTTATCAGGTTTTATCTTTCAGGTTATTAATGTCAAAAGCATTTTGTTCTTTTTAACAGTTATGAGTGCATTTATTCTACCGTTTAGTGATTCTATTAAATCCATCGTAATGTATTTGACGCTAACCATTTTCCTTGGTTGGTTAGCGTTACTTTTATGGTCAACTTTCGGCTCTATGTTAAAAAACTTTCTTGCCAAACATGATAAGGCGTTTCGAATAATCATGGGTGGTTTGTTGATCTGCTGCAGCTATTTTTATTTAGCAGCTTTTGAAGGTTTTATAAAAAGTTAAGCTTCCTATTGAATGGGGGTTGGTCATGGAAAAGATTTGCGACTATTTAAAAGAGATAGATGGACAGAATGGGTAAACTGTTTAATCAACAAAGAACGAGCAAATAAAAGGATCACACATGTTGGTAAACATGTGTGATCCTTTACCTTTTCTGACGCAAAATGCCTTAGATTAATCCAACTAAATAGTAACCAATTATCCCAACCTATTTAACTAGTTGAATCATTTAAGGGCGTTAAGAGCAACCTCGGCAGCTTGAGCAATCAGCGCATCGTTATATTGGGCATCCTCCTTATCAAGGTGGGACATGATCGCAATGACAATTGGTTCTCTGTTTGGCGGCCAAACAACTGCAATGTCATTCCTCGTTCCGTAACTTGCGGCACCGCTCTTATCACCAACCACCCAACCTTCAGGTGCGCCTGCACGAATCAGCCCATCTCCTGTAGCATTGCCTTGCAGCCAATCCGTGAATAATTCACGTTTATCATTCGAAAGCAAGTCCCCGACTGCGAATGCTTTTAGACTGGTGGCAAGAGCTTTTGGTGTACTGGTGTCACGAGTATCTCCCGGGGTGAATTCATTTAAGTCCGGTTCATATCGATCCGCCTGGGTAACACTATCGCCGATTTGTCTTAGGGCTTGTTCAAATTCACCAGGACCTCCCAGGGCCTTAAACAAGAGGTTCCCCGCGGTGTTGTCACTGGTTCGAACAGCTGCCTCACTTAGTTCCAAAAGTGTCATCCCAGTATCCACGTGTTCTTTTGTAACCGGAGAATAGGATACTAAATCATCCTCTGTGTAGGTAATGACTTCCTTAAGATCATCCTTAGATTTCTGCTGCAGCACGATGGCTGCGGCCAAAGCCTTGTAAGTCGATGCAAAGGCAAAACGCTTCTCTGGTCGATATTCGATGGTCTGATTTGTGCTCGTATCGAGCGTATAGACGCCGAGCTGAGCGTCAAACTCATTCTCGAGTTGGGCAAACTTTTCATCTGTATTCGCCGTTTGTTCCGCTTCGTTCTCCTCTTTAGATGAGGCATTGGTCGAACCGTCTGCATTCATGCAAGCGCTGAGGGTAACTAGTGCGAGCAACGACATAAACAGTGTGAACGTATGCATGCTAAATTTATATGTTTTTTTCAAGTTGATAACCTCTTTCTCTTTTTGATCTGTCGAATATAAAAACTACTTGTTTAAGTTGAGAATGAAGTTTCTTCACTTAAATGCTTTAAGAAAACTTCAACTGTTGAGCGTTTTTTTATGTTTTTCCTAAGAAATCTATCCTCCCTTAATTTGCGATTTGTCGTTGATTACAACTGTAATCTTATACTACAATTGTAATCAAAGAAATGTCAATCCTTTTAAAATGAAATAGGAATATCTACTTTTGTTCAGATAAAGGCTGCTGAGCTCATAATCTCTTAGGTTTCAACATTTAAAAATGATAAACTAATAACGAATTGTTAAACTTTAATGCCTGCACAAATGAAACGGATAGATGGTCTTTTTAAAGTAAATCACGATAAAGGTTGTTGAACTTTACTGGAATGGAGGTTGAAGGAATGTTCTTCACTTATCTCGTTACAAGTTTTATAGTGTCCTCTATTACTATAGTGATGATTATGTTGATTAAGAAAATATGTTCCAAACACCTTTCAGCAAAATGGCAGTACAATCTATGGTTTTTATTGTTAATTGCATTGACGCTTCCATTTCTGCCGAAGCAATGGATTCATTTTGAAAATTTTTTTATACCGTTCGATGGAATTTATAGCAATAGAACTAGTAATCCTTCTGTCAACACTAGTGAGGGTTCAGGGCTTAGTAACGAAAACTGGATGCAGGATTTTACGGTATCTGTCAATCGACTCAATCTAGATTTCCTGAATATCGCATTAGCCAGTATTTGGATTGCAGGCATGCTGGTTATAGCTGCTCTTTCCCTGCATGCATGGTTCAAATTAAAGAAGGTTAAAAATACAACAACTGCCCTGAACAATGAAGACGTTTTACACTTATTTGAACGGTGCAAGCATCGATTAAATATATCTAAACCTTTATTCGTAGGAGAATCACCACTCGTCAAATCTCCAATGACGTTTGGACTGTTTAAGACTTACGTTGTGCTGCCGACGCACCTTGACGAACGGATGTCGACAGAAAATATCAAATACATTTTTATGCATGAACTACATCACTTTAAATACAAAGATATCGCAACGAATTACCTTGTCATCATTTTTCAAATTTTATACTGGTTTAATCCACTTGTTTGGGTTGCTTTTAAAGAAATGAGGGTAGACCGTGAAATTGCCTGTGACAGGGCTGTTTTAGAATCGTTGGATGAACATTGTTATGCAGATTATGGGAATACGATTATTAATTTCGTGGATGTACCCTCATATTCGAAAAATTTTACTGGGTCCAATCAGTTGAATGGTCCCAAGGGGCAAATTAAAAAAAGGATTGAAAAAATCGCATCCTTTACGATTGAATCAAAGTGGCTGAAGCTGAAGAGTATATCAATCTTTACCCTTGCAGGGATATTTGTAGCCAGTCAGCTCCCATTTATTTCTGCAATGGCCTCTGGGAATAACCGTTATGATTTTAATTATGAACACACGATTTATAAAGATTTTAGCGAGTACTTTGGTGGTTATGATGGAAGCTTCGTATTATATAACATGAGTGCTGATCAATATACCATCTATAATAAAGATAGAAGCACATTGAGAGTTTCCCCAAATTCTACCTACAAAATTTATACCGCATTAATTGGATTAGAGTTAGGGGTAATAACAAGTAATCATTCCACGATGAAATGGAACGGAACGCAATATCCTTATGAATCTTGGAATACGGATCAAAACTTATCGACAGCTATGAAAAATTCAGTAACCTGGTATTTTAAGAAATTGGACCAAAAAATTCCGCGAGGTACCGTCCAAGCTTATCTGAAACAAATAGACTATGGAAACTACGATCTTTCCGGCGGAGAAGACTATTGGCTGGAATCTTCATTAAAGATTTCTCCGGTCGAACAGGTACAACTATTATCGGCATTTTATACAAACCAGTTCGGGTTCGAAGAAAAGGATATCCAAACCGTTAAAGACTCCCTTTTATTAGAGGAATACGATGGTGCAAGACTCTTCGGAAAAACCGGAACTGGCAATGTTAATGGTAAGAATATAAACGGCTGGTTTATTGGGTATGTAGAGAGGGAGGACAATACTTATTTCTTTGCAACCAATATACACAATGAGGATAATAGTTATGGAAGCAAGGCGGCAAAAATCACGTTATCTATTTTGGAGGATAAGGGAATCATTAAGGAAAGAGAATGAGTGGTTTGATTTTACATGGGTCCAAAAGAAGAGGGGAGGATAAGGATGACAAAGAAAATCCCGAATATTTCCGAATCAGAATGGGAAGTTATGCATGTGCTGTGGAAAAAGGTTCCACAAACGGCCAATGAAGTTATATCCTCCTTGCAGGAGCAGACGGATTGGAAGCCGAAAACCGTACGAACTCTTTTGGATCGTCTGTCTCGTAAAAATGTGATCGGTGTCAATAAAGATCGGAGGGTTTATACTTTTTTTCCGCTCTATTCACAAGATGAGTGTCAGCACGCTGAGGCACAGTCATTTATTCAGCGAATTTATGGCGGAACGTTAAAGTCGATGCTGGTTCAGTTCATCGAGGAGGACTCTTTGTCAGAAGAGGATATTAAAGAATTACGTTCGATTTTGGATGAAAAGCCTAAAAAAAGGGAATCAAATGATGATGAAAAATGAAAAGAGTGCTAGTACATCGCCGTACTAGCACTCTTTTTACACTATTTTTTATTCACAGAAGCATCGTAAATTGAATCGACAGCATTCTTCAATGCGGTGTTAAAATCTTCTTCAGATTGATTGGCATTTAAGTCAGCAGACAGCGCCCGGGAGAAGCTCGCTATGAGCTCATCATTTTCTTTTAACTTCTCATTTGCTTCCTCACGAGAATAGCCGCCTGAAAGAGCAACGACCCGAACAACGCGCGGGTGCTCGATTAATTCTTTATAGGCATTGGCTTTCGTTGGAATCGTGAGCTTCAGCATTACGTTTTCGTCTTCTGATAAGGTATTTAAGTGTTTAATAATTTCATCACGCAGGATTTCCTCAGATTTTTCTTTATCTTCACTGTGAATATTGACTTCCGGCTCAATAATCGGTATGAGGTCAGAAGCGACGATGCGTTTTCCTACTTCGAATTGCTGATCCACAACAGCCTTAATCGCGCTTGGATTTGGTTCATGGATGACAGAACGCATTTTGGTACCGAAAATGTTTCGTTCGTTAGCACGTCGTAGTGTCTCATCCAAATCATTAATCGGTTTCATGAGCTGTACACCGTGTTCTTTTTTGGCTAGTCCTTTATCCACTTTGAGGAAAGGGACAACCCCTTTATCAGCAAGGTAATCCGCTGTATATTTGCCTTCGATTTCGCGGTCCATCGTCTGCTCGAATAGGATGGCGCCAAGGATATGGTCACAATCAAATGCAGGAGACGTGATGATTCTTGTCCGCATTTGGTGGACCAAATCAAACATTTCATCCTCACCAGAATAAGAATCTTCCGGCACACCATACGCTGCCAATGCTTTCGGCGTACTTCCACCACTTTGGTCGAGTGCAGCGATAAATCCTTTTCCGTTTTTGATTTTATCGAATTGTTTGTTGTTCATCATTTTACGCCCCTTTTCTAGTATTCAAAATAAAGTCCATTTATACTCTTTCCCTAATTTCTTCGTATTTAACACAAATGGATCAAAAAGGGGTGAGCATATGACTTAATGGCAGATCCTCTCCATTTAAACGGGAAATCTCCGCTTTATTTATGCTTTTATTTAAATTAGAAAAAGGAAAAAATCTATTAATGAATTGTTAAATAATGCAGAATACCGCATTTCAATTGTAGAAGAATTGGATGAAATGAGGATGTATGGATTTATCTTTATTTAAATTATTTCCAATTATGGTATTGAAAGTCCATAAAAATTAAATCAGATAGCAGGCTTATTTTTTGCGGTTTTAAAGTGAATATACGTTGTCCTACTTAATCTAAATTACTTTTAACACTTTTTTTTACTGTGTTCCGGCATGGATAAAAAGGACGATTAATGAAAAAATAGGTTTGGATGTCGAGGAGAAAACGATAAGCATAGCTATTTCTTATGCCTGGGGTTGGACTGCTCATGCTCTCAAATATGGCGTAACTATACGACAGCCAAAAAACTGCTTCGAACCATGATATTACCGACTAAAAAGGAGGAAACAGGATGACATTAGAAAAGGAAGAACGAATTATTATCCCTGACGAGAACGGAGAAGAACACTCATTTGAAGTATTGTTCGCATTTGATGTAGGTCAAACGGAAGCATCTTATGTTTCAGTAGTCCCTGCCGAACAAAAAGAAGGCGAGGACGTAGAAGTATTCACTTTCCGTTATGAGGAAAAAGCGAATGATGAGGATGATCTTGCCATATACCATATCGAATCCGATGAAGAATGGGAATTGGTCGATGAAAAGCTGAACACTCTAACAAAAGAGGAATCCATTTAAGAATGATGCTTACGGTTTCTTAGCCGTAAGCTTTTTTCAATAATAATCTCATGATATAAGTACTAACTCCTCTCCTGAAATTATGTTTTTCATACTAATTCCTTCCTTATTAAAAACCTAAGTATATTTTCCATATGGTTTTACCAAAATAAAAAGCAGCCTTACTAAGGTTGGGTGACATTTTTTTATGCTTAAAAGTCGATAGTAGGAATGGAGATCTTAGTACGTATAAACGAAGGAAGGAGATGAGCAAATGAAACAATTAACTAGACCTGTAATCGGGATTACCAGTTCGACGGTTAACCACAATAACATTCCGAGCATTAACCTACACGAGAGGTATATTCGCTCGGTGATCCAAGCAGGGGGGATCCCTGCTGTCATTCCAACAGGTACAGAAGAAGGGATGGCAGAAGTGTGGTGTTCCATCTGTAGTGGAATTATTTTAAGCAGTGGGGAAGATGTTGATCCGAATTCTTACCAAGCAGAACCCTATCCAAAGATACAAAAAACCAATGGAAAGCGTGATAAGTTAGAAATTGAACTAGTGAAGAATGCACAGAAACAGACCAAACCGATCTTGGCTCTTTGCAGAGGCATTACCATGTTAAATGCTGCCTTAGGAGGAACGGTTCTACAAGACATTGAAACGAATAATTCTAATGCAATCAATCATTATCAACAGGCGGCGAGACCTGAACCTACGCATGAAATTCAGATTGATAATCAGAGTCGGTTATATCAAATTTTCAATCGTTCAAATATTCGAGTTAACAGTATGCATCACCAGGCCATTGACCAACTTGCCCCTAATCTTAAACCAGTAGCTTTCGCTCCAGATGGTATAATTGAAGCCGTCGAGGGAGTTAACGGAACCTCACTGTTGTGGGGAATTCAATGGCATCCTGAAGAAATGGCTAGTGAAGATCCAAGTATGGTGCAACTATTTAAAGAGTTTGTAACTGAGTGTACAAATAAGTAGTTTATTGCTAACGGAAATACTTAAGTTTTTGAGGATGTGATGATGATGGAATTAGAAAAGGTTACCTATGTGTGGTATGCAAGTTATGGTTCTAATTTAAATAGAGACCGATTTTTATGTTACATAAAAGGAGGTAAACCTGAGGGCTCTGAAAAAGTGGAAATAGGCTGTGAAGACCCAACCCTTCCTATTGAAGAAGCAACCTATATTATGCATTATCCTTTATATTTTGCAATGGAATCTGACCGTTGGCAACAACAAGGTGTAGGATTTATAGGGTTAAAACGGGATAATAAGCACCTTACTTATAGTAGAAAGTATTTAATAACCGTAGAGCAATTTATGGATGTCATTAAACAAGAAAATAACGGTGCTGCATTGGATATCGACTTACATGAAATTATGGATCAGGGGTATAAGACAATAAAAGATTCATGGTATGGAACGATTTTATACTTAGGTGATGAGGGTGGGTATCCCGTCCTAACTTTTACAGCTGATTGGGATTTAGACGTCCCATTTAATCAACCGTCGAAAGAGTATCTAGGTATGATTATTCACGGTTTAAAATCGACATTAGGGCTGGAAAATAAGGAAATTATCGATTATCTCGATTCAAAACCAGGAATAGCTGGTTATTATGGAAAGAACGATATTGAACAGTTAATTCAATAAAAAGCAGACACACGGTTCAGGATGGCTGGGTCTGAAGGGGCGACCCGCAGATGCAAATGTACTTTTATCAAAAACATTTCTATTTTGGAAGGAACAATGGCGGTTTCCAATAAAAGCAGTGTTAAACAATTATGACCTCATAGAGTGAAGAGGACTCTTTCTAACCAAAATGGTTCTCTTAAAAAGTTTTCTCTGTACATAAAACGCAAGAAACGAGCCATACCAACATGCTATATCATCTTAATTCTTGGTTGAGAACGCCTTCACGTACGGGACGTCCTTTTCTTATTCGATCTTTAAGGTGTGACGTGGTCATAACCATTCTTATGGAACTTTACACCAGTTTCCGAAAGGGATGTAACTCCTGTTATATGGGAATTGAAACAACTGAAAATGATAGCCATGTTTCCCTCCTGTTAGAGAATAAATCTGTTATGGGTTATCTCTCTCTTTTCCTCTATCTGTTCTGTGGTATCGGGAACTAATGTCGTCTCTGTTGATTCACCTAATACTTCCGGTTCCCTTATTAATAAACACGCTTCAAAAAGTTGCTTATAGAAATTAAGGACTTGAATTCAGTATAATCAATTCGTCTAACTTATGAAAAACACCAACTCTTTAAGAATTTTTATTGTGCAGAATAGGTAAAGAAGATATTGGAAATAATAAAGGAAGAATAAAATTTCAAGTGAGGTGAGTAAGATGAATTTAAAGAAATTAATGTTAGGTTCGTTTATAGCAATCCTTTCCACTGGATTATTAGTCGGTTGTGGCAATGCTAATGATGAAGAGAAGCCTAACCCAACTGAAGAACCTACTGAACAAAACTATCAAGGTGGAAACAATGATGAACAAGAGCCAGATCCAACCGAGGAGCCTTCTGAACAGCAAGATGCAAATGATGAACAAGAGCCAGATATGACCGAAGAGCCTTCTGAACAACAAGATCAAGGGGAAAACGAGTTAGAAGAAGAACAGAATGGTAATAATTAATGATTTGAATGAAAAAGGATGGTTCTTGAACGAAAAACCATCCTTTTTTCATTGAACTACATTTATTATTGTAGATCATTTTGAGGAATCGTTTCAATTAGTAATCCCTATACTCTAATGGTTAAATGGTTAAATAGATTTCGTCCTTCTCTTCCTTTTTATTCAAGGTGTTCAATTAGAATAGACCTTGCAAAAAAACAAAATTCTGTAATATCAAGCTGAGAATTTCAGTGGTAAAAGGCATATTTATTTCAGAGCTAATTGTCGTAATAAGTTACTACCCGAAAAGTTTATTGTTATATAACCGAAAAACGGGGCTGTCCCAAAAGTCTTAAAATAGACTTTTGGGACAGTGCTGTTTGTTATTGCTTATTTAATGGCTCACAAACCTTTGCAAGCTGTTTACTTCAATATGTACCTACAAGCCGATCTTCCAAAAGACTACTGCTTCTCATTAACTTCTCATTTGCTTCTAACGTTCTTCTAATTTTTAGTTGGTATATTCAAGTCAAGAAAATTATTCCAAGGAGAGGATTAAGATGAGAGTCGTTATGGTACCGTCGGGGTTTAAAGAATGTTTAGATGCGAGAGAAGTGGCTACAGCAATGGGAAAGGGGCACGACGCTTTGATGAGTCCATTGATGTAGAGGTTTTACCCATGATTGATGGTGGGGAAGGATTTGTAAATGCCATCCTTGACATTAAAGGTGGAGATTTGATTCACAAAGAAGTGACAGGGCCTGTGGGAAATAAAACCATAAGTTATTTTGGGGTTTTTGATGAGAAGGGTGAACGGACAGCTGTGATTGAAATGGCAGCTGTTGCTGGATTAAAATTAGTCCCCCTTGATCAAAGGAATCCGCTAAAGACCACTTCCTACGGTGTAGGAGAGCTGATTTCCTGTGCGCTCGACTTAGAAGTTGATAAAATTCTTATTGGCTGCGGTGATTCTGGGATATCTGACGGGGGTGCAGGAATGGCACAAGCATTAGGGATTCAATTTCTTGATAAGGACCGTCAAATGTTGACCGTTAAAGGAGGAGAGGATCTGTTAGAGATTGATTATATTGATACGAGCAATCTTGATAAGCGTTTAAGCCATATTCCGGTTGATGTAGCATGTAATTGGAAGAATGTTTTATGCGGAGAAAAAGGTGTTGCTCGTGTATTTGGTCCTCAAAAAGGAGCTACCTCGGAACAAGTCGAACAATTGTCATCTGCTTTAGAGCATTATGCTTTGTTAATTCAAGGGGCAGTGGGGATAGACGTTAGATCCCTACCAGGAAGTGGTGCCTCGGGCGGATTAGGTGCAGGTTTACTCGCCTTTGCAGGGGCAACCTTACATTCTAGGTTTGATATTATTAGGAATTTTATTAACATTGAACAAGCCATCGCATCTTCAGATGTTGTTATTACTGCGGAAGGGAGCTTGGATTCCCAAACCCCAAACGGGAAAATTCCCGCGGAGGTCGCCAGAATTGCTCTAAAATATGACGTGCCTGTCATCATTATTGCGGGGGCAATTGGTGATGGAGCAAACTTGAATTACCGTGCAGGTATTGATGCTTATTCAAGCATCACCCAAAGGCCCATATCATTAAAAGAGGCACTGGAGAAAGCCCCATATTGGATTGAAGAAAGCACCGAAGCTGTATTAAGAAAAATTGCCATCGGCTTACAAGTTGCGAAAAGAGAAGAGGCTTCCGATGAGAGAAGGATTGGTCGGCTATACCAGAAACAATAAATGGATCCATAAATTGATAGATATATTTTCTAGAAAGTCGTCCCTAATGATAAGTGTACACATTCTATTTTTCCTGTTTGTTATGGTTATTGACGATCTAGACTATCAGGCCAAAGTTTCTTTAGTAGCCTTCTTATCAGCAATGATGTTTTGGATTACAACTAAAATACCCGCTGGATTTGTGGCAGTGACAGTCATTGTAGTTATTGTCTTACTGGGGGCAGCGGATGCTGAATTATTATATCAATCTTTGGCTCAAGAGGTAGTGTGGTTAATGATCGGTGCTTTTGTCATGGGGGAAGCAGTTAGACAATCAGGGTTGGCAGAACGATTCAGCCGTTACTTATTGAATAAATCTGACCAAAAAAGCAACATGCTTTTTCTACTAACGAACGCTTTATTCGTATCTGCATTTTTTATCCCATCTACTTCGGGAAGGGCAGCCTTATCGATGCCGATTATTAAACAATTAAGCGAAAGACTTCATTCTAGCGAAGAGCGAGGTGTTTTGGCATTGGTCGCACCTGTAATCATATTAATGAGCACATCAGCAACATTAATAGGTGCAGGGTCGCATTTAATTGGAATAAGTTTACTTGAAAGTGCTACCGATCAATCTATTTCTTATATTCAGTGGTTGATATGGGGACTGCCTTTTACCATTATGATAACTCTGATGACATACTTTATAACGAAATGGATACTGTGGCCAAGAAATACAGTCAAAGAAGTCAAAAGCATACCAACGGAAGTTACAAGCTCAAGAAAACAACCGATGAATGTAGGTGAAAAAAGGACGTTCATCTTAATTTCCCTGATGATGCTTGCATGGATGTCCCATGGGATTCATGGTTACGATATAGGGTTCATCACCATGGTGGGCGGATTGCTTTTTATGATTCCGAAATATGGAGTGATCAGTTGGAAACAAGGAATGAAAGCAGTCTCTTGGCCATTGGTTCTATTTGTCGCTGCAGCTACAGCTCTCGGAAAAGTTTTAGTTGATACGGGGGTAGTGGGGTGGATTGAAGGAGAAATGTTAAATGTACTTCACTTGTTCATAAGCGCCCCAGAATGGATTATTGTATGTATGATCTTGTTGGTTGCAGTTACAAGTCATTTATACATTCACTCTCATACAACACGTGCCATTATTTTTGTTCCAAGCTTAATCCTATTTAGTGAATCAATAGGGCTTGATTCTTCAACTGTTGTATTCTTAAGTTTAATTGGAATGAATTATTGTGTTACATTTCCTGTTAGTTCGAAAGCATTGCTCATTTTTTATGAAGAAGGTGAACTTTCATTTGATCCCAGAAAGCTATTTAAAATTAGTGCAATTCTAATGCCGCTATATATACTAGTTATGCTACTATTCTATTTTACTTATTGGCAGTGGACTGGGATGAACATATAAATTGTACATGTCTTTGTCAAAGACAAGCGGCTGAGAGATATTAATGATTGGGAAGACGATGATGATTGAATAACAATTTGAAATGCGAAGTGATTCTTGATTTATTTGTGATGTAGACGGGGGGGGGAGGGGATAGTAATGTCCCTGACCTACCCGAAAAAGCTGGAGATAACTTCAACGCGTACCTATTAGTGATTTCCGTTTTCCTCGCTCTGTCAGACAAAAATATTTTTGCATTAGATAAAAAGATTTCCACGAAACAAGGTTAATTTTCATCACCAAGGGAGGTAAAAGCTCATGGAACAGCAATTTTTTGAAGAACCAAATACATTTGTAGGTCATGTTGAATTGAAAGTTCAACAATTAGAACGATCTGTTCAATTTTATAAAGATACCATCGGTTTTCAAATCTTGGAACAATCAGAAAGACGGGCAGTACTGTCGGCAGATGGAAAAACGTCTTTGTTAATCATTGAACAACCTGAGGATGTGAAACCAATAGAAGCAAATACATCAGGTCTATATCATTTTGCGATTTTATTGCCTAATCGTTTGGAGTTGGCGAAGGTGCTAAAACACTTTGCTAATCACAACCAACAATTAGGAGCATCAGACCATCTAGTCAGTGAAGCCCTTTATTTGAACGATCCCGATGGAAATGGAATTGAGGTTTATTCAGATCGACCATCCTCCACATGGAATTGGCAAAACAATGAAGTAGTCATGATAGTAGATCCCTTAGATGCCCAAGATATTCTTGGCGAGCTTGAGGGCGAGAGTTGGGGAGGCCTTCCAGTTGGAACAGTGATGGGGCACATTCATTTACATGTATCAGAATTACAAAAAACAGAAGAATTTTATAACAAGTTAGGCTTTGATGTAATAAGTCGACTCGGTCAGCAGGCTCTCTTCATGTCTACTGGCAATTACCATCATCATATAGGGTTAAATACATGGGCCGGGGTTGGTGCTCCCGCGCCGTCAAAGAAAAGTGTTGGTTTGACTTCGTTTTCCCTTGTATTTCCAAGTGAAAAGGCTAGAGGAAGAGCAGTCGAACAAGTACAGGGTTTAGGATATGAAGTTCTAAAAGAGGATGGTACTTTTATTACGAAAGACCCCTCCGAAAATTCCATTAAGTTATCAGTTTAATAAAGGGGGGCTTCTGAAATTTAAGCGTTGGAAATCCAGCTGCTTGTGTCTGGCTAACAAGCTTAGTAGCTATAACGTCACGTTGAAAGCCTGGGAAGTCATTCTTTCAGGAGCTTTATCTTCCGCTATCGAGATTGGTAAAGGTGATCGAATTAAAGCATCTTTTACTCACTTAGGTGAGTTAGAATTCAAAGTTGAATAATAATTTTGTCTATTATTAAAAGAAAAACAAGGGAAGAGCAGCCTTTTTGGCCTGTCGTGTCGTATAAATTAAGGCTTCCCTTTCTTCATTATAAGTTGGAAACTCCTGAATTAATTCAGGGGATGGTATTATTTACAGCCGGATTAAGCATGATTGCCATTATGACCGGTGTTATTATAGGAATCTCATATGAAATGGAAGCGGAAATGGGTGTGGCGGGTGTAATGGCGATCGTACTTGCTGTATAATGGTGCAACTCCAGCTTTAATCACTGGAATTGTATTGTATTTTGCTATTCAACGTACAGGTGACCGTAGAAAAGAAGAATTGATAGAGGCAAAAAAGTGGGTTGATATGATTCTTTCATAATTAAAAAGTTAGTTGATTGCATTATGTACTTAGCTTTATTTGGGCCTTTTAGCAGAATGCGTTAGTTACTAAAGAAAGATATGGAAACTAAACACCATTAAACAAATATAACATTTATGTAGTTTCATAAGGCGTTTCCGTTCAAGTTAAAATCTTATCGGTAGCGTCTTTTTATTTTTAGCTTTCCAGAGGCGTTAAGTATATTGCAAATTATTTCGCCCTGATAAATTAATAGGCTAATGATTGAATTTTCTAAATAGTTGATATATAGTTAAAACTAGTTAGGATGACCTAAGTAAAATAGTTTTTTGAGTAAAAATACCAACTGGTCAGTACATAACGCGGAAAGAGTAGATTGGATGGAAAAGAATGCTATTCAGTAGTCACCATTAAGGGATAGAAGGGCGGTAAACTTCATTTAAAAATGTAAGCGTTGTCAATAACGATTGGGATAAGTGAACTTTCTTTAAACGGTTACTCAAATTTAGAAATTCCCTCTTAAAATTTATTGGATGTGACAGTGCTGATAGCTAGTTGAGACAAACTTAACCTAATAGGCATTTTCACTAGGTGAGTTGTGTTACTAAGGCAGTGTTACTTCTAACCTCAAGACAAGCTTCGTATTTATTATAGAAGGAGACGTTTCCAGTTGGCAGTAAAGAACTAACATTTTATTTCAAGGAGGAGATTTAGATGGAACAAGTATGGAAGAGTCACTATCCGGAAAATATTCAGACAGAAGTAGAAATTCCTAATGTGCCACTTATCGACATTCTGGAGCAGTCGGCCAAGCAGTTTCCAAAGAACCCGGCCTTATCCTTTTATGGAAATGAGACCAGTTATGAAGAGTTAACCCTGCAGGCAGCTGCTTTTGCTTCCTCCTTACAAAACGAAGGGGTCATGAAAGGCGATCGTGTAGCGATTATGCTGCCAAACTGTCCACATTATGTGGTCAGTTATTATGGTGTGTTGAAGGCAGGGGCTGTCGTTACTCAAGTGAATCCGATGCTTGTCGATCGTGAGCTTGAACATATTTTATCAGACTCTGGGGCGGAAACGATCGTTATTTATGCTCCGCTTTTACCTGTACTTGAGAAGGTAAAAAGTACTACTTCAGTCAATAATGTGGTTGTTGTACAGTTTAATGGAGAATATGAACAAACAAAAGGTGAAACCGAGTTCACAGACTTTTTGAAAAGGTCTCCAGGACCTCCGTCATCCGTGTCGATCGATCCAAGTGAAGATCTTGCAGTATTGCAATATACCGGGGGTACAACTGGACGATCAAAAGGAGCGATGCTCACACATCGGAATGTTGTGGCAAATGTTGTCCAGACGAATGAATATTTCAAAGATGAAGTTGATATGGGAAAAGAGCGTTATTTAACGGTAATCCCTCTTTTCCATGTATTTGGTATGACCTCTTGCATGAACCTTTCGATATACACAGGCTCAAAGAATATTATGCTTCCCCGCTTCGAATTGGAGGAAGTCCTTGAAACGATCAAAAAGGAGCAGCCAACCTTTTTCCCGGGAGTGCCGACGATGTATGTCGCGATAACGAACCATCCACGAGCAAAGGAGTATGGAATTGATAGCATACGAGTTTGCAACAGTGGGAGTGCTCCGATGCCACAGGAGTTGATGCGTAACTTTGAAGCAAAAACGGGAGCCAGGGTCTTTGAAGGCTATGGGTTATCGGAGAGTTCTCCTGTCACACATTGCAATCCTTTGTTTGCTGAGCGAAAGCCGGGAAGTGTTGGCATTGGTGTTCCGTCAACGGAATATAAGATTGTTGATGTCGAAAGTGGGATCGAAGAAGTGCCAGTAGGAGAAAAGGGTGAAGTCATAATCCGAGGTCCTCAGGTTATGAAAGGCTACTGGAATATGCCTGAAGAAACTGAAAATACACTTCGCGACGGCTGGCTCTACACAGGGGACATTGCTCGAGTCGATGATGAAGGTTATTTGTACATCATTGATCGAAAAAAAGATCTGATCATTGCGGGTGGTTTTAACATCTATCCACGAGATGTTGAAGAGGTAATCTATGAGCACGAAGCTGTCCAAGAGGCTGTGGTTGTTGGTGTACCAGATGTATATCGAGGGGAAACAGTTCGTGCTGTCATCGTGTTAAAAGAAGGAAAGTCAGCAACTGAGGAAGAACTTATTGCGTACTGTCGTCAAAACATGGCTGCCTATAAGGTGCCGCGAGAACTCGAATTTCGAAATGAACTGCCAAAAACAAATGTCGGTAAAATTTTAAGAAGATCAATCAGGGAGGAAGTAACTAAAAAAGCTTAAGAGATGCATTTAGTTGATGAAGGAACAGACATCAAGCCCGGTATCATTAAGTTGGCTTCTAGCAAAGGGAAAATTACTGAATATGAAAAAATGTTTTTCCGAACGGCAGTAAGAGCGAAAAAAGGAACAGGTATTGTCCCCTTCTAACCCATACTCAGGAAGGAACCATGGGACCAGAACAAGATTCTTTTTGATTGAAGAAGGCGCTGATCCATTGAAAATCGTAATTGGGAATATGTGTGGAGCCACGGACATCAATCAACATCTCCTGACGTTAAATCAAGGTGTCTACATTGCATTGGATCGATTTGGTTTACAAGGCAGTGTAGGCGCACCATGAACGAAGCGAGAATGACAGTATTGATGGGGCTTCTGGGACAAGGTTATGACAAACGAATCTTCCTTTCCCCATGACACGGTAAATGTTTGGTGGGGGAGAGAGACCCAGTTATGCCAGAAGCTGTCCAACATCTTCTTCAAAATTGGAAGCCTGATCATATTTTCCAGCGTATCGTTCTTGATATAAAGAAGCGCGGGGTAACGGACGCCCAAGTTCTGCAAATGTTCGAACAAAATCGAGCTGCACTTTTTTCCTCATGACCTTAAGAAGGAGTCCCGTGAAGGGGCTCCTTTTAATCCGGGATGGTCTAGAGTTTTAAATAGGCTCACTCTCAGTTTTTTAGATTTGAAAAATCATATTAACCCCCATGATAATGACCAAAGCAGAAAGCAATCGAGTAATGGTGACGCCTTTCACCTTTTTCGACAGTATAGCTCCGGTCTGGGCACCTGCAAGTACCCCTATACCGCTCCAGGCAACGATAGACCAATGCACTGCTCCAGTCGCAATGGAAGGAAGTAGACCTACTAGTGAATACAAAGCAAGTGAAAAGATAGAGGTAGCCGTGGCAGTTTTTATAGAAAAACCTAACCCATAAGTTAAGATTGGTACCAAGAGCCATCCGCCTCCAATTCCGAAAAAAGAAGAAACAATACCAAGACCACTTCCGATTCCAAGTAGCTTCCATAAGTTTAAAATATGATCACTGTTTTGCTTATCTTGTGGTAACGATCGGTTTTCTTCTGAGTTTGTTGGTTGATTATTTACTTGGGAAGGCTTTTTCAAACTCAGGAATAAGCCTAGCCCTATAAGGAGAACGGCGAATAAACTATAAAATACTGCATCTGGACTATACTTTACCAATTCCCCGCCGATAAACGTTCCCGGAAAAGCTCCAACTGCCAGCAGTAGTCCTGTTCGAAGTAAAACTCTTCGTTGTTTGAAAAATATAGGCAAACCGGCTACTGCATTTATAAATACAATGGCCAGACCTGTGGCAGCAGCAGATTCTGGTGAGATATTATAGAATGTTACTAATACTGGTACAAACAAGAACCCGCCGCCCGCACCTATGATGGTTCCATACGTACTTGCTACGAATCCTAAAAAAATCAGTGCTAGGATAATCAATTTTTTCTCCTCAACTTCCTAATTTATAGTACAAAGATGAATGACTTGATAAGTTATAGAAGTAAGTTGCAAATAAAAAAGACTGCCGCAAGAACAGAGGTATTCTGTATGCCTTTCTGCAGCAGTCTTAAAATAGGGATTAGTTAAACCAGTTAATCGGCTCTGGTTTTGTGTTTTGGAAAATGTGTTTTACTTCTGTATACTCCTCAAGTCCCGATTTACCTAATTCACGACCGATTCCTGATTGTTTGTAGCCGCCCCAGGGTGCTTGAGCGAAGTAAGGGTGGAAGTCGTTAATCCATACAGTGCCCATCCGAAGTTCAGCAGCCACTTGATTAGCTTTAAGCGTATCTTCCGTCCATATACCGCCAGCTAAACCATAGATGGAATCATTGGCTAACTTGATCGCTTCTTCTTTCGTAGTAAAACGCTCGACCGTTAACACGGGGCCGAATACCTCTTCCTGGACAATTCTCATATCTGTTGTACAGTCTGTGAATAGAGTCGGCTCATAAAAGAAACCGTTTTGTAATTCAGACGAATCAGGGCGTTTTCCGCCAGCACGTAATGTAGCACCTTCCTGCTTCCCTAGCTCTACATAGCCTTCCACTTTGCCGCGATGTTCGGCTGAAATCATGGGCCAGATTGTGTTGTCTCGTCAAATCCATTGCCGAGCTTGATGTTGTTCACACGTTCAACCAACTGGGAGACGAATTGATCATGGATTTTATCTTCCAAAATCAGTCGAGCCCCAGCGGAGCATACTTGACCTGCATGGAAATAAGCGGCATTAAGTGCTTGATCCAGTGCTGTTTCCATATCAGCATCGGCAAAAACAATATTCGGATTTTTGCCACCCAGCTCTAAGGCGATGTTTTTCATGGTGTCGGCCGCAGATTTCATGATTTTTTTACCAGTGTGAATACCGCCCGTAAAGGAGATAAGATCTACCTGATCGTTATCGGCTAATTCCTGTCCAACCGTTTCTCCAGCGCCTAACACTAGATTAAACACACCATTTGGTACCCCGGCTTCTTCTATTAACTCGGTTACTTTTACAGTAGTAAGTGGAGTGATTTCACTAGGCTTGATTACTACGGTATTACCAGCTGCCAGGGCAGGGGCAATCTTCCAGGAAGCTTGCAACAACGGATAATTCCATGGGGTGATTTGGGCGCATACGCCTACGGGTTCACGAACAACCTTGCTCGCAGAATCAGTGATAGGGGAGTCAATGATTTCTCCGCCATCCTTGTCAGCAAGACCTGCATAATAACGAAAGACTTCAGCGATATCATCCATATCTGCACGACTTTCTACTATTGTTTTTCCAGTATCCAGTGTCTCTAGTTCTGCTAGTTCCTCTTTATCGCGTTCAATTAGAAAAGCGACTTTCGATAGTAGCTTTCCACGCTCCGAGGCAGGAGTGTGTCGCCAATCTCCGTTGTCAAAAGCAACTCGGGCGGCCTGGATCGCTTCTCGGACGATGCTTTGATCACCTTCAGTTGCTTTAGTGATAACTTCTTGGTTAAAAGGGTTAATAATATCACGGGTTTGTTCCGACTGTGGTTGGATCCATTCCCCGTTTATAAACATCTTTTGTCTATTCATGAGACATCCTCCTACTATAATAGATCTCCGTTCTCTTAAAAAAGGCTGGTACTATGCATGGGTTGGACACGAGATTTAGGATCGATATAGGATTTGGCATAATTAATAGCTATCGGACCCTCTCCGAATCCTGAGGCAATAAGGTTTACCTTCCCTTCGTGGGTGGTGATATCCCCGGCGGCATAAATCCCTTTTATATTTGTTTCCATTTTAGGATTCACTACGATAGATTTCTTTTGCAGTTCTATTCCCCAATCCTGAATCGGTCCGAGGTTTGACTTAAACCCGTGACTGACAATAAGTGAATCAATATCCAACGTTTTTTCTTCTGTATTTTTCTTGTCCGAAATTGTTACTTGTTTCAACTCCCCATCCTTGCCTGAGAGAGAATGAATAACATAAGGAGTAAGCAAGTTAATAGAGGAAGCTTGTAATTGTTCTACACTTTGTTCGTGGGCACGGAACTTGTCACGGCGATGAACCAATGTAACTTCTTCGGCCACAGATTCCAGGGTTAATGCCCAGTCAACAGCAGAATCTCCTCCACCCGAAATCAAGACCTTTTTATTCCGAAAGGCTTCGATATCACTAACACTGTAATACAGGTGGGAACCTTCGTAATCTACAGCATTGTCAATAGGCAGTCGCTGTGGTTGAAACGCTCCGACTCCGCCAGTAATGATCACTGTCTTGGAAAAATAAACACCACTCGTTGTTGTTACCTGGAATAATTGTTCGTCCAACTTTTCCACATGTGACACAGATGTATCCAAGGATACGTGCGGGTCAAAAGCTAGTGCTTGTTCCTCAAGTTGTTGAACGAGTGTCTTGGCTTTTACTTTGGGGAATCCGGCAACGTCATAAATATATTTTTCCGGATACAATGCTGTGAGCTGACCACCCAGTTCCGGCAGACTTTCAATTAAGTGAATATCCATGCCACGCATCCCGCCATAGAAAGCCGAAAACAAGCCGGCTGGGCCTCCTCCGATAATAATCGTGTCATGGATGTGTTGTTCTTGTTGCACAAAATCACCTCATTTATTTATAAACGATGACATAATCATCTTCTATTTTGACTGGAAAGCTTGGTAGTTTGTGTTTTGGATTGGCTAGCATTCGGCCGTCGTCTTTGACATTAAACTCACGTCCATGCCAAGGGCAGCGGAGAATTTCTCCATCTTGACAAAAGGTGTATTCTCCTGGGTTATCCGATTGCGGAGCGCCGCAAAGTTTTCCTTTGGACAAGGGCCCTCCCTGGTGGATACATTTATTTGTAAATGCGTAAAATTCCCCATCTGGAGTCTTACAAACGACGACAGAAATGCGACCAAGTTCAGTTTCTCGCAATTCTCCTGGCTGCATATCATTTACGTGACAAACCGTTTGTTGCTTCATTTTTGTTCCTCCTGCTACTTTAATTTTGGATAGAATGCTCTTGCATTCTCAGAAAATATCTTTTTCTTGAGATCGGGATCCAGGCTCGGTAGTGAACGATGCGGCGAATCAAAATCCCAATGGGGGTAGTCCGTGGCAAAGCAAATCATTTCATCTGATCCCATCTGATCAATAACGGATAGGAAATCCTTTTTATTTAATTCTTCTGATGGTTGGGTGCAAAAACGAACGTGTTCTTTCATAATTTCGCTAGGTTTTCTCTTGATCCAGGGCACTTCATGGCGAAGGTCGTTGTACTGTTGATCGAGTTTCCACATCAAGTGAGGAACAAAGGTAAATCCGCCTTCAATCATCATTAGTTTAAGATTTGGGAACTTCTCAAATACACCGTTAAAAATCATGTTCGTCACCTGCATCATGTGTGAAGTAGGCAGGAGGCTGTGCCACTCTATAAAGTATCTTGGCCATTTACCAAAGTAAACGGGAGGCTCATTATGGTGCATGCCGATCATCAAATCGTGTTTTTGGGCAGCCTCATAGATAGGGTGATAGTAAGGATCGCCCCACATCTTATCATCGATAGGCAATAGGATTTGAACCATCTTTGGATGTGATCCAACCCTTTCTATTTCACGAATAGCTCCATCACGGTCCTCCGCATTAATATGGACAGAACCGTAAAGCCGCTCGTCTTTTTCCAACCAGTTCTCTATTTGCCAGTCATTGTAGGCTGAAGCTAGTGCCGTTGCCATCTCATACCATCCGTGCATGGATGAAGGTGATGGATCAAGAGCCCCGGTTAGAATGCCGTATTCATGACCAATGTCATCAAGCAGTTGTTCCTGCATGAAAGGTAGATCGGATCCGGCCGGTCTGCCATCTGGTACGACAGCATCAGCGCGGTTAACCCCTGCTACAGACGGCTGTGTATAGGGCATATGTTTTTCCTGTATCCAATTCGCATCCTCGATATATCTTCTATATGGATTTTCTAAATACTTGAATAAATCTTTGTAAGTTACACTTTCGTGGATATCAACGTCAATAATTCTCTTTTTAGATGATGGATTGTTGTTGTTCACACTAAAACCTCCCGTTTGTTTTTTTATCGTATCTAGCACTATAGCAATATCTTTATTTAAGCCCAAACCCCAAAAAAGGCTGTGAGTAACACTCAGTGAGCTCAGTAACGCTCAGTGAACGTCAGTAACGCTCAGTAATGCATTTTCATTTTTATCAAGATCCCAATACCGTGTCTGTAACCTGGATTACCCTGTATTTCCTGCAAAGGATGTTGTGGCGACTAGTCCAAAAGTAGAACAACTGTCGAAGCATAGGTATAATTAGCAGAAAGACCTCCGATTGAGCATAACTTTCGCTTGATCATAATCAATGATCAAGCGAAAGTTCCTATTACTTACCCGGTTGGCAAAAGTGTGAAAAGTGAGATTAAAGAACACTTGGTCCGTTTGGCACGTCTATTAATGTGTGCTAGTATATTAAACATTCGACAAAAAACACGATATATGAGAGGTGATTCGGTGAAGAATGTAACAATAGTATTTTGGAATGCCCTCGCCATTTGTACGGCGGTGGTTATCTGGGGTGTCATTGCACCAGATCAACTAGAGTCTGTAACGGCAAAGGTAACTTCATATATTTCCACAACATTCGGCTGGTATTATTTGTTGATTATCATGTTAATGCTTGCCTTTTGTATTTATTTGATTTTTTCTCGGTTTGGCAATATTAAATTAGGAAAAGAAGACGATCAGCCAGCCTTTAGTTTGCTTTCCTGGTTTGCCATGCTCTTCAGTGCTGGGATGGGGATAGGATTAGTTTTTTGGACGACTGCTGAACCGATTTCCCATGCATTCAAAAACACCCCTGGGGCAGAAGCTGGATCTGATCAAGCCATAAAAGAAGCACTTCAGTACTCCTTTTTTCACTGGGGTGTCCATGCATGGGCCGTTTATGGAATTGTGGCTCTAGTGCTGGCGTACTTCAAGTTTCATAGGGGGCGCCGGGATTAGTAAGTGCAACACTTGAGCCTTTGTTTGGGGAAAAAAGCATGCGTGGTGCACCAGGAAAAGTAATTGATACCCTGGCTGTTTTTGCTACAGTAGTAGGTGTGGCTTCCACGCTAGGTTTTGGATCAGCTCAGATTAATGGCGGACTATCATTTTTATTCAATATCCCCGTTAACTTTGGTGTTCAATTGTTAATACTTGTCCTTTCTACCGTTCTATTTATTGGTTCAGCCTGGACAGGTATAGGCAAAGGAATCAAGTATTTAAGTAACATTAATATGGGTCTAGCCTTTATCTTATTGCTTCTCCTTTTAATAGTAGGGCCGACGTTATACATATTAAATATGTTTACGAGCACGCTAGGCGGATATATTACTAACTTCTTTGAGATGAGCTTTCACCTAGCCCCGTTAAATCAAGAAGGTCGAACGTGGATTAATAACTGGACCATCTTTTATTGGGCATGGTGGGTTTCCTGGGCACCTTTTGTGGGAATCTTTATTGCAAGAATCTCCAAAGGGCGTACAGTGAAAGAATTCATGCTTGGCGTATTGATTGTTCCATCGCTATTATGCTTTGTCTTTTTTGCCGTGTTTGGTGTCTCTGGGCTTTATCTCGAGCAGAACGGTATTGCGGCCATTTCTGAATTTCCTTTAGCAACAGCAACCTTTGGAATGCTTCAGAATTATCCAATCGGTGAGCTCATGTCATTTATAACCATTCTGGTCATAGCGATATTTTTCATAACATCAGCTGATTCAGCAACCTTTGTTTTGGGAATGTTGAGTACCTCGGGGTCTTTGAATCCATCTAATTCTGTTAAAATGGTTTGGGGTGTATCACAATCGGCCATGGCGGCTATTATTGTGTACTTTGGGGAACCCAAGGGCTGCAAAATGTTCTGATCGTCGCAGCGTTGCCTTTCTCTGTTGTCATTCTATTAATGGGACTCTCCTTCTATAAAGTTGCAAGAAAAGAAATGAAACCAAAGCGTGAGAAAAGAAAAAAGCCAACTTTGCGAAAGGAAGCGTAAAAGATTCAAGAGGATGATCTTTTAACCGTTAAAGAGGTTTTACACTACTCCATTCACCATAAAAAAAATAATTCAAACAGGCAGGACGCTCCCGTTTAAGGGGGCGTCCTTTTCCTTAGTTACATATGTATCATAAATTCATCCTAACTTGTTCCAGCAATGTTGCCATGCCTAAATTAGCTTTTATCATCATATTTATGTGTGTAAGAAGAAGGAATCACACTTTAATAAAGGAGGAGAATTTTTTTGAATAGCTGTGAAGGCTTTTGGAGTTGTATTTCACCTGATGCTTGGGTCACAAGCGGTGGAACGTTGGTAGGTGCATTTTTAGGTGCATTTATAGCGGGAATGATTACATTAACTGCTAATAAAAAGATGATTAGTGGACAGGAGAAACTCAGAAAAAGAGATAAAGATGACTATTTTAGAATTATTGCCCAGCAATTCATTGATCAGTTTGAGTTAGTAGATTCTATGATTCAAATGGTAATTGAAACAGGGTTTGAAGAGAAAAGTACGAAAGAGGTCGGAATTTCTATATCAGAAAAGGTGAAAAATATCGATGCTGCAGTGGATATTAGAAGCATGAATCCTGCTGATTATAAGCTCATTCATAAATTATTAGAAGGACATAGGTATATTTCATATGAGTTAATCTATTTGTCGCATGAAAGCCCTCCAAATGTAGAAGTAGTAAATATCATTCGCAATGAGCTGAGCGATACGTTGACACAATTAAAGAATCGGACTATGAAAGAAAGCTAGTTTCTCTCCCAAACTAAACTCATAAATAAAATAAACCCACCGAGAAGTGAAGTACTCGGTGGGTTTGGTAGCGTAGCCGCAATTGAATTATTTACCAATGAACATTTGAGTCCAATAGTTTCCTTGTTCAGCATATCCTACGCCAATGTGAGTGAAAGAAGGATTCATGATATTTTCACGGTGTCCTTGACTGTTCATCCACCCCTGGACAACTTGCTCGGGAGTAGTTTGTCCCATAGCGATATTTTCGCCAGCAGTCTTATAGTCGATTCCGTATTGTTTCATCATATCAAACGGAGATCCGTAAGTCGGGCTTGTGTGTGAGAAGTAATCATTTTGCTGCATATCAAGTGACTTGTCTTTTGCTACTTTGCTTAATTCAACGTCCAATTCTAGTGGTGCTAATCCTTCTTGAGCACGTTCAGCATTTGTTAACTCTACTACCTTTTTGGCAAAAGCTGATACACTAGAGTTTTCAGCTGATTGTTGCTTGTTTTCCTGAGCTTGTGCTGGTTGTTCCGTTTTCGGTGGTGCCTCAGCTTGTGCTGGCTGTTCTACAGATTCAGTTGGCTGTTGCTCAGCTTTTGCCGGTGCATCTGACTTTTCCGGCTGTTGGTCAGCTTTAGCAGATTCATTTGATTTTTCTGGCTGTGCTTCAGCCTTTTGAGGTGCTTCTTGATCTGAAGATTGCTCACCCTGAGCTGGTTGTTGCATTCCAATTTGTTTTAAAATGGATTGAACATTTCCTTTTTGTACCTCTCCATTTTCTACGTGCCAACCAGTCACGCAATCTATATTAACGTCCTTCTGATCTGCTGTTGATGCCTCAGTATTAGTTGGAGCAAATAACAGCGATGCGGCTACGGCTCCAGACAGTATAAATGACATACCCTTCATTTTTCTAATTCCTCCTTGTAATGTTTTGTCTTTTTCGACTCCTTCATACTACCATTCTATTTTTGTAATATAAGAGGATAAATATGGGTTTTCCTGCTAGATTATTGTTGAAAAGCTTCAGGCGCATCAGTCTAAGCGAGAAAGTATCAGTTAACCATTGGTGATAAGCCGTTTACCTTTTTATTCCTATACAGTTAGTGTATTGATGGATTGGAAGATAAATAAACTCGGAGAAAAATATTAACAATGCATAAGTCTTGACAGGTGTTTAATTCACATTGCTTCTTTACTAATGTTACGTCTATGTTACAAATATGACTATTTATGACGTGAGAATTTTTAGGGTCATATATAAATAGCGTTGTTTTCTCTTTAACAGATAATATAAAAGGAGATGATCCACTTTGGAGGATATTCCATCAATTGTTCGAAGGAAATTTAAAGCTGGTTATGGTTAATTCTGAATGAACATTCGTTTACATAACTTTCAGAAATTTATCGTTGAATGTTGGAAAAGGTTCATGTACAATAAGAAACAATTACGTGTAGTTAGATCGATCTAAAAGGTAGATCGATCTAACGAATATAGGGAGGGGATTTCATGAAAAGAGTAACGCTTGGTCTATTGTTGGCGGCCATGGCAGTAATTTGTTCTGCGTGTTCCATAGGTGCTTTGGGAGCCTCAGGTGAAGATGTTAAAACTATGAGACTAGCTGTAGTCACTTCCGAAGATCGATCTTTAACGCAAGGATTATATAAATTTCAAGAAATTGTTGAAGAAAAAACGAGTGGGAAAATCAATGTTGAAGTCTATGCGAATGGGGTTTTAGGGGGGACAGAGAAGTATTGGAAGGTCTCCAACTTAATACGATCCAAGGAACTACAATTTCAACAGGCCCAATAGCCCAATTTGCACCACGCTTTCAAATATTTGATTTGCCTTTTTTATTTCCTGATAAAGAAAGCGCTTACGATGTTCTTGATGGGCCTGTTGGGGATGAGTTGTTAAAAGATTTACCCAAACAAAATTTAATAGGCTTATCCTACATGGAGAATGGATTTAGACAACTTACTAATAATGTGGAGGAAATTGACAGTGTAAAAGATATTGAAGGTTTAGATATAAGGACGCTTCAAAATGAGCTTCATATGGATATATGGTCAGAGTTAGGTGCAAATCCTACACCTATTAGTTACACAGAACTGTATCTGGCTCTGGAGCAAGGAACTGTAGATGGACAGGAGAATCCAGTTGGAAATGTTGTAACCGCTAACTTCTATGAGGTTCAACAATACTTAACTAAAACGAACCATGTATATAATGCGAGTGTATTTATGGTCAGCAAGCCATTTTGGGAATCCCTGACTGAAAAACAAAGAGAGATTATGGCAGAGGCTGCTATTCAAGCTCGGGATTATCAACGAGAACTTAATCAGAAAGAAAGTGAAGAAGCTTATGATTTCTTAAGAGAAAAAGGAATGACGATTACAGAATTAACTGAAGAGCAAAGACAGGAAATGATTGAGGCAGTCCAGCCAGTTTATGAAAAATATAAACCGGTAGTTGGAGAGGATCTACTAAATAAAGTATTAAATAAGGTTCAATAGCGCTTCCAAATTATAAAAGATCCATGTTCAGATTTTGAAAGTCTCAAGTTGAAAGGAAGGGCAATCTTATGAAAGTAATTAAATGGTTAGATAGACATTTTGAAGAATTTTTCCTCGTTTTCTTTTCCGTGATCATGGTTACGGCTATATCCTTGCAAATCTTTATGAGGTTATTTGGGGAGTCGTTAGGGTGGTCAGAGGAATTAGGAAGGTACTGCTTCATATGGCTTGTTTACATAGGGATTAGCTATGGAGTGAAAAAACAACGGCATATAAAGGTCGATGTCATGCTTTTATTACTTAAAGACAAAGGTAAAGTTGTCCTGACAATGATCGCAAATGTTATATTTTTGACCTTTGCTATTTTCGTCGTTATTTATGGGTTTGAAATTGCTTATAAAATATTGGATTGGGGACAGACATCACCCGGATTAAATCTTCCCATGGGGATTGTTTACTTAGCAACACCTGTAGGAATGGGACTGACTGCCATTAGAATCATTCAACAGTTAGCCAAGCAATATGCCTTTCTTACAGGTAAGGATGGCAAGGAAGAGGAACCATTGGCTAACGGAAGCAGTAGAGCTAACGTTCTTACACATGAACAGGACATGACAGGGGGAGGTAGAACATGACAGCTGCATTGTTATTTGGTGGCTTTACAGTTTTGTTACTAATTAGTGTCCCAATAGGTATTGCATTAGGGGTTGCTTCATTACTCACCCTTATTTATACTAATACGCTTCCGGTTGAATATATCGCACAAACCTTAATCACTTCAGTCGATTCCTTTCCAATTATGGCTGTTCCTTTCTTTATCTTAGCTGCTGAAATTATGGGGAAGGGTGGGATATCCAACCGTCTTTTTACCTTAGCCAACACATTGGTTGGTAATAAAACGGGCGGCTTTGCCATGGCAACCATTGTTACGTGCATGTTTTTTGCTGCTATCTCAGGGTCGGGTCCGGCTACAGTTGCAGCGATAGGAGGAATTATGATCCCTTCGATGGTTAAAATGGGGTATGATAAAAAGTTTGCTACTGCATTAGTTGCAGCTGCTGGTTCTTTAGGAGTTATCATCCCACCAAGTATCCCTATGGTTATATATGGAGTTGTTGGAGGAGCTTCTGTAGGCGATTTATTCGTTGCAGGCATTATACCAGGCTGTTTAGTTGCCGCAGGATTAATGGTTTATTCCTATTATTATTCTAAGAAGATGGGTTATCGTGGAACAGGTGAGAAGTTTACGTTTAAGCGGTTTTATGATGCCGCTTGGGATGCTAAATGGGCGCTGTTAATTCCTATTATTATTATCGGGGGAATATATGGAGGTATATTTACACCTACCGAAGCAGCAGCGGTTGCCGTAGTATATGGGTTAATTGCAGGTTTGCTTTTATACAGGGAACTTAATATAAAAGATTTACCGAAAGTTTTTGCCGACTCTGCCTTAACGACAGCTACAGTTTTGATTATAGTTGGGGCTGCCACAGTATTTGGCAGACTATTAACAGTTGAGCAAATCCCTACTAAGGTAGCCAATGCTATGCTTTCCATTTCAGAAAGCCCAATCATCATTATTATGCTAATTAGTTTGCTTCTACTCATTGTCGGTTGTTTTATGGATACATTGGCAGCCATCATCATTTTAACTCCGATTCTTTTGCCAATAGCTACAGAAATAGGATATGATCCTGTTCATTTTGGAATTATTATGGTTGCCAACCTGGCTATTGGGTTTATAACACCTCCTCTAGGTGTGAATTTATTTGTTGGTTCTGGGATCTCTGGATTATCGATAGAGTCTCTTTCTAAAGCAATCGTTCCTTTCTTTGTAGCAATGATCGTTACGCTTTTGCTAATTATATTTATTCCTCAGATTTCCTTAATGTTTTTAAAATAGATATTAACTATAATTTAATGGAGGACTTAATATGAAAGAGAGCAATCAAGAGATTATTGTCAACATAAGTGAAGAGCAAACCATTATTGAACTGAGTGATAGACTCCAACCCTATAAGTCCGAAATATTTCTTAAAAAAATATATCAAGGAAGTATTTATGAGATTAATTTAAAAAGTTTCCTAGGTTTGATTACACTTAAAATAAAGAATGGAGACAAAATTTGGGTTCGTGCAGCAGGTACAGACTGTAAAGAGGCATTGCAATCAGTAGTTGAATATTTAACATAACCGAATACTTATCAGAGGAACTTCACCCCAATATGAAAGAGGCCGCAAATTGACAGTATAAATCAATGACCATATAATCAAATAAATAGATATTTTTACTAATTTGTTTTTTGAGGTGAAGAATTTGAGTCAGAAAAAAGCTCGCGTTACTTTAAAACAGGTGGCGGAACATGCTGGAGTATCTCGAGCGACCGCTTCTCTTATCGTACGTAACAGTCCAAGCATTTCAGAGCCTACCCGGGAAAAAGTATTGGCCTCTATGGAGGAATTAGGATATGTTTATGACCGTGTCGCGGCGAATTTGAGAGGGCAGAGTTCAACCACAGTAGGATTGATTATTACTGATATCGCTAACCCTTTTTTTAATGAATTGTTAGTAGGCGTCCATAATAGATTGGAAGAAGATGGCTATACAGTTATCCTAGGAACTACGTTTGATATGGAAAATAAACAACAGAAACTTATTTCTACTATGATGGAACATAGGGTAGGCGGAATCATTCTTTGCCCAGTATCTGATAGTTCATCGATAAATGTGGAAGAGCTGCAAAGATGGAACCTCCCTATCGTTACCGCTGTTAGAGAAATAGAGGGGCTCGCTTGTGATTATGTAGGTATTAATTATGCAGAAGGTGCCCAAATGGCAGTAGAGCACCTCATTAATAAGGGTCACCAAAGAATTGCGTTTGTCGGTGGAAATTCAGAGTCCTCTGCATGGCAAAATCGGAAGAAAGGTTATATGCTTGCACATAAGAAAGCGGAAATAGAGGTAGATGAGTCACTGATTGTAGAGAGTTCTGCTGAAAGATCAGGCGGGGTGGAATCGATCGAGCGTGTATTGGAAGAATCAGATCCGCCTAGTGCAGTTTTCTGCTTCAATGACTTAGTTGCTTTCGGTGTAATAGAGGGATTACGCAGGGCTGGTTATCAGCCTGGTAAGGATGTGGCAGTAGTAGGATTTGATAATGTAGAAGAATCAGCAACACTATCCTATCCGTCATTAACGACCATTTCCTCTCATGCAAAAGTTATCGGCAGTAAAGCGGCTGATTTACTGCATCAGCGAATAAATAATAACGAGGTAGAGCAGCAGCGCATTATCCTACACCCGGATTTGGTTATAAGAGAATCCTCCTAATTTATATGATTAATAGATACCAAAAAGCAGATGACCCTCCAAGTGAGAGTCATCTGCTTTTCTGATAAGACTCGGATTAATCATATAAATTCCAGGCCATTTTTAACGATTCTGTAATATAATCAGCGACTTCTTCTTCATCTAGCTGGTCCGTCATTAACTTAGAATTGTGGTCAGAGTAGCTATCTTTTCTTTCGTGAAATAACGTTTCTATTTCTTCAATCGTTCTCCCTTGCAGCACCGGGCGGCTGTCTACTAGCATACTCAGTCTTTCCTTCCAGGAATCCCATGAAATGTCCAAATAGAAAACAATACAGTTAGTCAAGCAAACATTACGAATCTCCTCTTGCAAGAATGCTCCTCCACCAAGTGATATAATCTTCAGCCTCTGTTGGCAACATGTAGTAATAGTGTTTTTTTCTTCTTTACGAAAGGCTTTTTCACCAATTGTTTTAAAGATTTCAGAAGTGGGCATTTGATATTTATTTTCAATTTCCTGGTCAACATCAATAAAGCTTCGGTGAAGTTTTTTGGCAACCAACCTGCCTATTGTTGTTTTACCAACACCCATAAAGCCGACAAACACGATACTTTTTTCTCTTAGCGGAATTTCTCTTAATGAAATGTCTTTGTTTACCATATGAAAGCATCCTTTAGTTTATAAAAGTTGGATTGATTATAATACATTTAGCAGTAAATGTGCAAAAATTTATATGGCTAAAAAAAGATTCAGCGTATACGCAATCGTCATTGTTAAGAGCATATAGCCTATGGAAAAACCGACGTTCCATAATCCTAAACGGTAAGGGTTCATTTTTAGTTGATTGGCTAGTATAGATACAGAAATATTAAATGGGCTGTACATAACTGTGCTTAGGCTGCAGGCGATTAATACTAAAGTTAATGAAATGTTTGCTACTTGAGGTAAGATAGGAACCAATAGTTCAGCTAGCAGTACAATGGATACTAAGGGATGAAACCCTATATAAGACGAAAGTAAGAAATATCCACCAATCATTAGATAGAAAATGAATGTTAGGTCTGCTGTAGAAACGAAAATAGTTTGCAAGATTCCGATAAGTTCAGTAGTGGCTAACATTTCCACAAAAAAACCTGCACTTAAGAACATGAAAAAATAGTTCGACAATCCTTTTGTTTTTAATTTCCAATAAGGGATAGCAAGAGATACATACCTTTTGACTTTACGAATATACAGGGCCCAAAGTAATGAAATTGGTAGAATGAGCAGGACTAAAGAGAAAAGATAGCTTTGATTAAACAATTGATTAAAAAAAGTGACCGTCACAACAAGAATTAGCAACAATAAAAATAATTCCCGAATCTTTTTAAATATATATTGATAGGAAATATCCATTTTACTAGACGTTGTTTCTAATGGAAGATGTTTATATTTTCTTTTAGCTATATACCAATCTAGAAATAAAGTCAAGACGGCAATAAAAAAGATGAAAGGAAATATAAATATGTAGCTTTCTTGGGTGATTTCAAGCGACTTAATCACCATAATTTCAAGCGGACTCCAGGTCAGACACATTGCATAAGCACGTAATAAATTTTCCGAATAGAATTTATTGCTTATGTTTAATGGGAGATGTTTGAGTGTATTCTTTAATGACCGCAGTAACAGTGGAATAGTGGCAATGTTCAGGAATAAACCTAGGACGTGAGACACAAAAGAACTTCGTTTATATAAATCGCTGACACCATCTACTTTATATTTTAAGAATAGATTAAGGTTGGTATCATACCGCCCAACTTGAATTAAAGAATTTAGAAAAGGAAGCAATAAAAATAATGACAAAATGCCTAGCATCGAGTCAAAGTGGAGAAATACTGTATGCCATGACGAATCATTGTTTAAGAACAAGAGAAATCCTATCACGTAAAAAGTAATACCGGAATATAAATACAATCCTTTTGCAAAAAACAATGAAATGAGGATTGCAAGATTTGCAAAGATTCCAACAATATAGAGGGTGGTATCTCCTTCCCAAATTTGTGATAGAAGATAAAGGAAAATTAAAACAGGGTAGATATAAACACGCATATTTCCCCTCCTTTTGAGAGCATGATTAAGATTTGCAGTAAAAGAATATAGATGGGTATTGAAATTTTCAATTTTCTATCGTATTATATTGATAACGGTTTCATTAGATCGATCTAATAACCATCTTACGTAAGAAAAGGTGAAAAATCAAATAAACTTCATTTAGTAGATCGATCCAATTATGAAAAGAGGGTGAGTAAAATGAATCTTAAAGCACAACCTTTTATCTCAGGAGAGTGGATTTCAGACGATCGGGAGAGATTAGAAATAAAAAGTCCATTTACTCAAGAAATGATTGGAGAACAATACTTAGCTACAGAAGAAGATGTAGAGCGAGCTCTTAATGCCGCTTATTCAAGTAAAAAAGAGATTAGGGATATTCCATCTGTAAAACGTGCGAAGATATTGAAAAAAGCATCGGAATTGATGGAACAAAATAAAGAGAAATTGGCAAAGATCATTTCTAGTGAATTAGGAAAGCCATTAAAAAATACGTTAGGCGAGGTAGATCGATCCATTGAAACATTAGAGTTGTCCGCTGAAGAAGCAAAACGTCTTCACGGGGAAACATTGCCGGGGACGCATCAGAAAGAGGGGTACACACTATTGCCTCAACTCATCGCGTTCCCGTTGGTGTAGTTGCAGCGATCACTCCTTTTAATGCACCGTTGAATCTAGTTTGCCACAAATTAGGGCCTGCCTTTGCTGGTGGGAATACAACCATTTTAAAACCTGCCCCACAAACGACACTTATTGCTACGGAGTTGTTGAAGTTGTTGCTTGAAGCCGGCGTTCCTAAAAATGCGGTGAACATGGTGCTTGGCGGGGTGGACACAGGTCAACAAATAGTAAGAGATGATCGAGTAAATGTCATTTCATTTACTGGAGGTACAGTTGCAAGTAGAAACATTTGTGAAATAGCCGGGATAAAAAAAGTACTATTAGAGCTAGGTGGTAATGCAGCTACGATCGTTCATGAAGATGCCAATATATCAGATGCCGCCCAACAATGTGCGAAAACAGGGTACAGTAACTCGGGACAAAGCTGTATTTCCGTTCAAAGGGTCTATGTTCACAAATCTGTATTGGATGATTTTGTACCCCAATTAAAACAAGAAGTGTCCAAACTAAAGGTAGGAGACCCACTGCTTCCCGACACAGATGTTGGTACTTTAGTGGATGAAAAAGCGGCGGACCGTGTGATCGGTTGGATTGGCGAAGCTGTCAGCTCAGGTGCTGAAGTACTAATCGGGGGAGAGAAAAAAGGAGCGTCCGTTGAGCCCACTGTCATTGTGAATCCTCCCAAGCAAAGCAAAGTGGTTTGCCAAGAGGTTTTCGGACCTGTAGTTAGTGTGATTCCTTATGAAGACTTGGAGGAAGCAGTAGAAGAAGCAAATGACTCTTCTTTTGGACTGCAAACAGGGATTTTCACAAACCAAATTGACCTAGCCTATAAGGTGGCACATGAACTTGAGGTCGGAGGAGTCGTTATTAACGGAACATCAAACTTCCGTTTAGATCATTGGCCTTACGGTGGAGTTAAAGATAGTGGAATCGGACGTGAAGGTCCACGCTATGCGATTCAAGACATGACAGAAAGTAAAATGATTGTATTAAAACTACCTAAATAATAATCTATTGCACAGTTTTGAACAGGAAGGATTGGCGGTGACAAAGATGTATGGATTATTTTTAAAGAACCCTAGTGATCTAGAATTAAAAGAATTTGCATCCATACCTACACTTCAAGATGATGAAGTGAAACTTAAGTTAATTTACGGAGGAATTTGTGGTTCAGACGTAAATGTATACAAAGGGAAGATTGAGCATGCTAGTTATCCAGTTTCACCCGGGCATGAATTAGTAGGTGAAATCGTGCAAACCGGTGCTAATGTAAAAGAAAACATTGGCCAGCGAGTAGTCATTCAACCGAACTCTTTTTGTGGTGAATGTAACTATTGTAAGTCGGGCCAAACGAATATTTGTCCTGATAAGAAGTCGTTAGGTGTCAATGTTAATGGAGGGTTTGTCCAAGAGTTTGTGATTTCCTCAAAATACGTTTTACCCGTTCCTAAAGAGCTGGCAAATGAAAAGGCAGTATTAATCGAACCGTTTGCTGTCATTGTTCACGCTTTCAAAAAGGTTTCCATCACACAAGGAACTTCCGTAGCTATTATCGGATGTGGGGCGGAAGGGATGTTGGCCGTAGCTCTTGCCAATCATTTAGGTGCCAATATAACGGCCGTGGATATTAATCAAGAAAAATTGAACAAAATCCAGAGCCATTATAGTGGTATCAATACGTGTCTGCCGGAAGAAGTAGAAGCAGGAAAGTTTGATGTAGTGATTGAGGCAGCAGGAGCTAAACAATCGTTTGAACAAGGAGTCGATATTCTCAAACCAGGTGGTGCCATGGTGGTTGTGGGTATGGCACCAAAAGCGGAATTACCAGTAACACAGATGGTACGAAAAGAATTAACGTTATATGGATCGATCATCTACAACTTCCCGGATGATTTTTTGGTAAGTATTGAGTATTTGCAAGAGGAAGACTTTAACGTCCAACCGATTATCTCTGAAATTCTTCCTTTAAATGAGTATAAAAAGGCGTACGAATATGCTACGTCAGGTCAATACGGAAAAATCATACTAAACTTTCAGGAGGCATAATAAATGGAAAAGTTAGTTTCGAACTTGCTAGTTCAATACCTCGAAAACAGAGGTGTTGAACATATATTCGGTTTGTGCGGCCATACAAACATTGCGGTCCTTTCTGAGCTTGAGAAGAGCTCCATTGGTTTTGTAAACGTTCGGCATGAACAAATTGCAGCACATATGGCAGACGGCTACGCGAGAGCGACAAAACAAGCTTCCGTTGTGTTAAGTCATTTAGGACCAGGATTGACAAATGCAGCAACAGGTGTGGCTAACGCGGCATTAGATTCCATTCCAATGGTGGTGATTGCAGGTGATGTACCGAGTCATTATTACGGGAAGCATCCACACCAGGAAGTTAACTTACATGCAGATGCTTCTCAAAACGAAATTTATCGTCCGTTCGTTAAGCGTGCTTGGCGTGTCGATCGCCCGGATTTATTTCCGGAAATCATGGAAAAGGCTTTTCAACTAGCTGAAAGCGGAAATCCCGGACCCGTCCTAGTGTCCGTTCCCATGGATATCTTTTCTAAGAAGATTGATGAATCGTTATTTGAAAAAAATAACTATCACACAAAGTCGCTGTCGAAACCATCGATCGATGATGAAAAGGCGAAAGAAATAATTCAAACGCTTGTCAATGCGAAAAATCCGCTGTTCTATGTTGGTGGAGGAATCATGCTGGCAGACGCGGCCCAAGAATTAAGAGAACTTGTCAATTATTTGGATATCCCGGTAGCGCACTCTCTAATGGGGAAAGGCGCCGTATCTGATGATAATGATCTAACTCTTGGTATGACTGGATTTTGGGGGACGAAATTCATCAATGATAAATGTAAAGAGGCAGACTACATTTTTGCACTTGGAACTCGTTTTGCTGAAGCGGATAGTAGTTCCTGGGAGTCAGAATATACCTTTAATATTCCATCTACAAAGCTGATTCAGATTGATATTGATCCAAATGAGATTGGCAGGAATTATCCTGTTGAAATCGGAGCCGTTGCTGATTTAAAACAAGCGTTGACTGTATTAAATCGTGTGGCTAAGGAAGTAGTGCCAGAGGGTTTGACAAATAATCACATCAAACGAGAAATTGTCAATAATCGAAAAGAATTCACCGAAAGCAATAAAGAGCTTGAGGAAGATGACAGTTTTCCTATGATGCCACAGCGAATTTTAGCAGATGTACGTGATGTACTTCCAAAAGATGCCTATCTTACGACGGATGTAGGCTGGAATAAAAATGGGGTAGGACAACAATTCCCTATCTATGAAGCTGGGTCAATTCTTACGCCAGGCGGCTTTGCGACGATGGGCTTCGGAGCTCCAGCGGCTATGGGAGCTAAAATTGCTTCTCCTGATAAGGTAGTTGTCTCCCTAGTTGGCGACGGCGGGTTTGGCCAAAATCCGGCCCTATTAGCTACGGCGGCTGAAGAAGGCATACCAGTTATTTGGATTGTTATGAACAACTCTGCTTATGGAACAATTGCCGGACTTGAAAAAGCTCATTTTGATACGACACATGGAACAGTGTTTACAAAAGATGGCGAATCGTACACCCCTGATTATGCAAGCATTGCAAAAGCGTACGGGGTCGACGGGGTTAAGGTTGAGTCAGCAGAAGAATTTAAACCTGCATTACAGCAAGCGATTGAATCAAACAAACCTTTTGTTATAGATACGCCTATGATCAATAACCCAGTCCCTACAGATGGACACTGGAACATCATGGATATTTACTCTCCTGGTAAGAAAGTACATCATGCAAGCATTAAATAATTTGCGATTAAAAAAGGAGGAGTTCAGTTATGGAAATTAAAGTATTAGATCCATTCAAAGATTCAAACCCTTCATGGCTAGGTCTAGAAGACCCTGATAAAAATATGGTTCGAAAAGTATTTCAGTTAATTACTCCTGATAATGTAGGATCCAAGCATATGATGGCAGGTTTAACTGTTTTTGAACCAGGCGAAGCAAGTTCCCTCCATAATCATGACAATTCCGAGGAACTTAATGTTGTCATTAAAGGTTCTGGTGAAGTCGTGGATGATAGAGGAAACAAACGCTCATTTAAAGAAAATGATTATATGTTTATACCTGAAGGAGAATTCCATCAGCACGTGAACAATGGGGATGAACCATTATGGTTATTGTGGTGTTACTCTCCTCAGGGCCAATTGCCTAAGGACTAAACTGCTATTTCAAGAAAGTAGGAGAGTATATGCAACCTACCCTGAACAAGATGCTTAGTACATTAGGCTATGAAGCACTTAACCAAATCTTTGATATTAAACAAGAAAGTTTATCGGAAGTTGAAAAACGGAAATTAGTTGAATTAGCGATGAAACAAGAATCAGAAGAGCAGATGAGAGAACGAGTGCTTCGTATCTTAAATAAAGAAGTAGATAAACAAGAGAAGGTAAAATTGCTTTTGGATTTGGATACGGATAAGAATGAAAGTAGTTAACTGTAAAGATGTTCAAAGCGGCTCGCTTTGAACATTTTTGCGCTTTTACGTGAAAAAGGATTGTAAGTTAAAAAAAACTCCTATAGAATGACACTAATATGAAATAAAGGTTCAGAACATTTCGTGTATTGCAGGAACCAAAATATTGACGTGTCAAGGGGATTTTTTTAATGGAGCGGAGTAAAAAAGCATTTAAAGTGAAAGGTAAAATGGTTGGCGGTCAGCGTCCAATGATATGCATTCCACTTGTCGGTAAGGATAAAGAAGAGTTGATAAAAGAATTACACGTCATTAAAGATAAGCAACCTGATATCATTGAATGGCGCGCGGATTATTTCAAGGACTTAGATGATGAATCGAAGGTGGTAGACGCCCTTAGAAAGGTCAGTGATATAGCTGAGGAAGTTCCCCTCCTGTTTACGATTCGGTCAGAAGCGGAGGGTGGGCAGCAGATTACCTTAAACGAAAAGGCTAAACTAAACTTGCTAACGCAGCTGATGGGGACAGGAACAATCGACTTCGTTGATTATGAATTGGATAATGATGAAGATGATATTAAGTATCTGCGGAATATCACTGACAATTATGGCATAAAGCTGATCACTTCTTACCATAACTTTAGAGAAACACCGCCTGTAGAGACCATTTTTGAAAAAGGGAGACAAGCGGAAGATTATCAAGCCGATATGGTTAAAATTTCAGTTATGCCAAACAACATGGATGATGTATTGGTATTACTTGAGGCTACTCAAGCTATTAATAAACATATCAATATTCCGGTTGTTTCTATATCCATGGGAGAGTATGGCTCGATCAGCAGAATGTTTGGATGGAAATTTGGATCTGCCATCACATTCGGCATAGGGGAACAAAGCTCTGCGCCAGGGCAGATTCCGGTGGAAGACTTAAGGTCTGTCATTAATATTATTGAAAAAACGACTTAAGCGCCCATAAAGACTTCGACAGTAAATCGTTACTGTAACGGAGTCTTTTCTTGTCTCAAGCTTGACGTTCGGGACTATATTTATTATAATTTAACTAAATTGGACTAACCAATTTAGGGGGTGTAAATAAATGAGTGAACAAACCTATGAAGAAATGAAGAGCGAGCGGAAATACGAGAAAATTGTGCAGCAAATTTTACAGCTTATCGATAATGGAAAGTTGGAACCTGGGGATCGACTCCCGGCAGAAAGAAGTTTATCCGAAAAGTTAGGTTGCAGTAGAACATCGTTAAGAGAAGCGTTCCGTGTATTAGAATCGGAAGGATTGATTGTATCCAAAGTAGGCGGCGGCAGGTTTGTACAAAGGATCGACCAGCGTGTGAAATACAACTTTAATCCAATTGATACATTGGAAAAGTCAGCAATTCTCCATTTTATTGAAGCAAGAGAAACACTTGAACCCAAAATAGCTGAAATCGCTAGTTCTAGAGCAACTGAAGAGAATATCAAAAAGATGGCTGGGCTATTGACCAAAATGGAAGAGGAGTTGAAAAATCCTGATGAACAAATCGGAATAGATAGCAGCTTTCACATTGCATTAGCAGAATCCACCCAAAATTTTGTATTTGTTTCGATGATGGAATCCAATTTGCAAATGATACAAAAGGTAAGGAAGCAGACCTTAGGTGCAAAAGGCCGATCAAAACAAGCATTGTCTGAACACCGTGCTATATTGGAAGCGGTTAAAGCAAAGGAGTCAGCGAAGTCTGTAGAAGCGATCACCCTGCATTTAAAGCATTTGAAAGAAAGAGTTATAAGCAACAGCCCATGAAGGTATAAATTTTTTTACCCCAAAATTAGATCGATCTAATTATGAGAGGAGAATATAAATGAGTAAAGTAAATTTCGGACCATTAACTGGGATTAAAATCTTAGATATCTCAACTATGATCGCCGCCCCTTTTGGAGCAACCCTATTAGCGGACTTTGGGGCAGATGTAACTAAAATCGAACTTCCTGGTAAAGGAGACACCTTAAGGACAGTAGGACCTTGGAAAGGAGAAGAAGGACTAAGATGGCCAGGGCTAGCGCGGAACAAAAAATCGATCACGTTAGATATACGCACTGAGGAAGGGAAAAGCTTATTCAAGAAGTTAATCTCACAATCAGATGTGTTAGTAGAAAACTTCCGTCCCGGTACAATGGAAAAATGGGGATTAGGATATGAAGAATTGAAAAAGGTGAATCCTGAATTAATTATGTCCCGGGTATCTGGATATGGCCAAACAGGTCCTTACAGTGAAAAGGCTGGGTTTGGCACACCTGGTACAGCATTCAGCGGGCACACAGCCATTCAAGGTTACCCTGACCGTCCGCCAGTTAGCCCGTCTTATTCTTTATTAGATTATATTACTGGTGTGTACATGGCTCTTGCGACAGTAAGCGCGTTATACAATCGTGATGTTAATGAAGATGGTGAAGGGCAAATTGTAGAGATGGGTCTTTATGAATCGATATTCCGAATGCTCGAATTTTTAGTTGCCGAATATGACCAAAATGGGAAAGTGCGTGAAAGAAGTCCAGGACTTTCTGGACACTCAAGCCCTGCGGGTACTTATGCAACTAGCGATGGGAAATTTGTTGTACTCGTTACAAGTACAGACTCTACATTTAATCGCCTGGCCGAAGCGATGGATCGTACGGATATGTTAGAGGATGAACGATATTATACAAACTCAGAACGACTGAAAAATGATGAACAAGTGCAGGAAATGGTCTCAAACTGGATCAAAAAATATACACAGAAAGAATTAACGGAGAAATTGGATTCCTTTGGTGTTCCGATAAGCCCTATCTATACCATTGAAGATATCTTTCAGGATCCACATTTCAAAGCACGGGAAAATATTGTTGAAGTGGAGCATCCTCGCTTAGGGAAAGTTAAGGTACCTGGTGTTGTGCCTAAGTTTTCTAAAACGCCTGGTGCTATACGTCATCGTGCGCCCGATCTTGGAGAGCATAACGAGGAAATATACAGTGGAAGTTTGGGGCTTTCAGCAGAAGAAGTTAATCAACTAAAAGCAAAGGGGATTATTTAATCATGCGCTCACGAAATCTGGAATTGCCATCTAAAGTTATTGTTTGTGAAGTGGCGCCGCGTGACGGCTTTCAGGCCGAAGCAAAGTGGATACCTACAGAGAACAAGGTGAAAATTATTAGAGAGCTGGCGAAAACCGGTCTAGAATCTATGGAGGTAACTTCTTTCGTCCATCCAGAAGCCATTCCGCAACTAAAAGATGCAGAGGAAGTCGTCCGTCAGGTACAAGATTTGGAGGATCTCCACTTTCGAGCCCTGGTTCCAAATGTTAAAGGGGCTCAAAGGGCAATTGATTCAGGTATTAAGAAATTAAAATTAATGCTCTCAGCAACAGATTCTCACAGTCTGTCAAATGCAAATGCAACAGTAGAAGATGCCCAAAATAGACTGGAACCTATTATTGATTTAGCGCATAAGCAAAACATCATTGTGGGGGGATCCATATCCGTGGCCTTCGGCTGTCCTTATGAGGGAAAAGTTCATGTCAATCAATTGATCCCGATTATAAAACGGTATCAAAAGATGGGTGTAAGCGAAATCTCACTGGCGGATACGACAGGGATGGCTAATCCAAAGCAAGTGTATGATACATTAGGAGAATTAAAAGAGGAGTTCCCGACCATCACTTTCTCGATGCACTTTCATAACACAAGGGGTATGGCTGTAGCGAACACTGTTAGTGCGTTGCAACAGGATGTGATTCATTTTGACAGTTCAATTGCTGGACTGGGAGGCTGTCCCTACGCTCCAGGAGCATCGGGGAATGTAGCAACAGAAGATCTCGTGCATTTTCTCCATGAATCGGGAATGGAGACAGGTGTTAATCTGGAATCACTTACCCAGACGGCTGAAAATGTAAGAAACATGATAGGACATGACGGAGGTAGCTACTTGTTGCAGGCGGGGCCTTGTTCTACTCTTCATAGGAAGCCAACAGCACAGCAAAAAATTCAAATAAATAAGTAATCATGAACATGCTCCTCAACTCTTCCGTAAATAATTGAGGAGCACTTTTTTGTTAAGGAAAAGAAAAGAACCAGGGACTAAGTGTGACTAAGTCCTGGCTCTTTTTTATAATTACAGATTACTTGTAAAATGAAGCTCCCACAATAATGAGAAGAATAAACAAAACAACAATTAGGGCGAAGTTGTTTCCGCCTTTATGACCACAGCCATAGCCGCCAAAACCGCCAACATTATTGCCGTAACCGCCAAAACCGCCTACGTTATTTCCGTAACCGCCAAAGCCGCCTACGTTATTTCCGTATCCGTAGCCCATAATCTCACCACCTTTTAGTCTATACAATTACTTTATGAAATCTGTTTGATGATGGAAGGGCGTATGACTAGTGCCAAGGAAGAAATCAGGGCAAATATCTGTTAACAACGAGTGTTAAGCGGGGGCGCTTAAGAAAGATTAAAGGCGCGCAGAAGAACATTGCACTTTTTCATAAGACTTGAGGAAAAAAATCTACCATTGAATTGGTGAGGTTTGTTCCATATCTCCTTAAACAGGCATGTTATGATTTGTTCTGTTTTCATGGAGTCGTTTACCTCCGAAATGATGACTGAATATAATATGCGGGAATATCTATCGTAAAGCTGATCGAGTGCTTGCTTATCTTTATGTAAGATTCGAGTAATCAGAGATTGATCTAATCTCAAGTTGGCCCTCTCCCTTTTTATTAACTCTATTATAAAATACCCCGAAATGTATCTTCTAAACACGTGTTTACTAGTCTTTAAGCATAAATTGAAAGACTAAACCCATATACAATTGTTACTATTTTCCATTTGGAAGGAGTATAAAGATGTAAATGAAAGGAGAAAACGTCGTTACAAGGAGCTTTTTATATAATGCATCCCCAAATGTAAAAATTTTGACGGAAACCTGTCAGATATTTTGTCGTATGCCTATAGTTGTAGTATAGTTATGATGAGCGAGACTTTTCAGAATATATTGTCAAAGTAGAGAGGGGTACACCTGATGACTCAGCAAACTTTTTTATACCAGCCCAAGATTACGGAAGTGTTAAAGAACATAAATAAAGTAATGATTGGCAAGGAAGAAGCTGCATTATTGAGTGTGATTGCATTGCTTGCTAAAGGACACGTTTTGCTGGAAGATGTACCAGGAGTAGGGAAGACGATGCTAGTCCGAACGTTAGCTAAATCGCTCGATTGTGATTTTAAACGTATCCAATTTACCCCCGACTTATTGCCGTCTGATGTGACGGGAGTTTCCATATATAATCCGAAAGAACTTGAATTCGAATTTCGTCCAGGTCCGATTTTAGGCAATATTGTATTAGCGGATGAAATTAACCGTACTTCGCCTAAAACACAATCCGCGTTACTTGAAGGAATGGAAGAAACGAGTATAACGGTAGATGGGGAGGCGGTACCTTTAAAACAGCCGTTTTTCGTCATGGCCACACAAAATCCTATCGAATATGAGGGAACCTATCCATTGCCCGAAGCGCAGCTGGATCGTTTTCTATTAAAGTTGAAAATGGGTTATCCGAAAGCTAAACAGGAAATGGAGATGCTCGAACGAACATCTGGAAGTCATCCGATTCATGCAGTGGATTCCGTGATATCGCGTAAGGAGCTGATTGATCTGCAGAAGCAGACAGAAGAAGTGTATGTGGATCAAACGGTTAATCGTTATATCGTTGAGCTAGTGACGGGGACAAGAACTCACGAAGGGGTATACCTCGGGGTTAGCCCACGAGGTTCAATCGCCCTCATGAAGGCGGCTAAAGCCTATGCTTTCATCCAAGATAGAGATTACGTTGTCCCTGATGATATCAAGTTTTTGGCTCCCTATGTTTTATCCCATCGTATGATTCTAACTACGGAATCAAAATTTGAAAGGATAACCGCGGAAGATATTGTAGCCGAACTGCTAACGATGACTTCAATTCCAGTGCAGAGGAACGTAAATGAATGAAACAATCGGTTCGATTCACAGCTAGATTAGTAGTTATTTTTCTTATATTTGCTGTGCTTTTTTCCTATGCTATGTTTCAAGGCGGTTTTGTCAGCTGGTTCTTATTTTACAGCTTTCTGCCCTTTCTCCTTTATATGGTAGGACTTACTTTTTATCGAATGGATAATTGGAAGGTTGAGCGCCGCTTGTCTAAAAAGGTAACGACAGCAGGGGAGACTATTCATGTCGATGTTCACATTACTAGATCGTTTCTATTTCCTATGTATTATTGCGTAATTGAAGAATATATTCCTGAGTCTTTAATGAAGCGGGACACGCATTTTGAGAAGTACCGGAACATGGGTAAACCAGATGATCTGAATAAGCGAAGACAGGTGAAGAAAGCAGTTTTTCCCTGGTTTAAGCGAACCATACGCTATCAGTACGTAATAGAGGAGATTCCAAGGGGGGAGCATCAATTGCGAGCTCTTCGCGTGAAAACAGGGGATTTCTTCGGATTTATTACGAAAGAAGTGATTTATCAACTTAATAATAAAATTATTGCCTTTCCTTATAAACGCCCTGTTAGACTAACAGAAAGGGCTTATAGTTTTGAGCAGGGAGCCAGTCCATCCTTCAAGCTGAATGAAAAAAATACGAATGTTGTTTCAGGTGTGAGAGAGTATGTTCCGGGAGACCGGTTTTCATGGATTGACTGGAAGACAACAGCTAAAAGCAACCAGATGATGACAAAGGAATTTGAGCAGGAGAAAAGCGTAGATATGTTGATCATCTTAAATGCCGTCTATGAAGAAGATATGAATCCTTTGAGTTTTGAGGGATCAGTAGAATTTAGTGCGTCTTTACTAGAAGAAATTTATAACAGGTCATCACAGCTTGCCTTTATGACACTTGGTGATGGGAAAAGATATTTTCCTTTTCAACAGGACCATGCCTATAAAGACATGATTCAACAGCATCTAGCCCAAATACGCCCACGAGGACAAACACCTTTTGCTAAACAGCTGGAGCGTGAACTTTCACAGAATCTAACGGGAATGCTGTTGCTTATAGTGAGTCATCAACTTGACATGCACTTATTTACTAGCCTCATTCGTTTAGCCCAAAAAAGCAAGCGTGTCGTCCTCTTTTATGTCAAACCTCGCAGTCAAATGGAGTTTCAAGATCATAAGTTGGTCAAGCAGTTAGTAAGTAACGGAATTGTCGTAAACATGATCTCAGAAGACGAATTAACTCAACAAGAATTTGAGGTGAACACATAATGGACATCTCACAGGATAAGCAAGGGCTAGTCTATCAGATTGTCATCTATGTTTGTGGGTTTTTACTGTTTTGTGAATGGTTGAGGCCGCTAGAAATGATCTCAAATACGCAAAATGTTAAAGTCTTCCTCATCTATGCCGGTTTTTGTTTTTTTATTTCATTTCTGCAAATCACTTGGATGATCTCGGTTCCATTAAAGTTGCTAGGTCTATTATTTATTATTGATGGGTTATATGTAGCTGAACGGATTTTCAGTGGACAATGGTTTTCTGTTGTTTATGATCAAGTCATTTACAATATTCAAGTCATTCAATCACAACAATGGTGGGAAATGACACCGCTATTTAGAAGTCTATTATTCCTGATTTTGTTATGGCTCATGAGCTATCTGCTGTACTATTGGTTTATCATTTCCAAACGGATGCTCGTTTTTGTTCTTCTTACCTTTGTTTATGTCACTGTTGTCGATACATTTACGATGTATGATGGGCAATGGGCTATCATCCGCACGTTTATACTGGCAATGGTCTCACTCGGCTTAGCTCATTTTTTCAAAGAAATGGACAAAGAAGAGATTTTATTAAAAGGTGTAAAAAAAGCTTACTTATGGGCACTGCCCTTAATTGGAGTGATTATGTTCTCTACCTTGGTGGGATATGCTTCACCTAAATTGGATCCGCAATGGCCGGACCCTGTCCCTTACTTGACTAGCTCAAATAGTGACGCAGGTGCGGGACCAGGTGGACGTGTTCAAAAAGTAGGGTATGGGGAGAACGATTCAAGGCTTGGTGGTTCGTTTATTCAGGACGATACGACAGTCTTTCAAGCAGTGGCTGACAATGAGCAATACTGGAGAATTGAATCTAAGGATACGTACACAGGGAAAGGATGGGAAGACACGTTAGCAGACCCTGTTACCAACATCTCCCCCGATAACATTAAATTTCAAACATTTACAGAAAATGTAGAGGTGGAAGAACAGACGGCATTGCTGAATTTTACCGATGAGGCTGATTTCAGAAAGCTTGTTTACCCTTATGGAGTCCAAGAACTGGAACGCTTCCCTGAAAGAGTGGATATCACCTTGCACGAGAACACTGGAGAGATGGATACGTTGATAGAAGGGGATCCGAACCAGGTTCAGCAATACATCACCCATTACAATGCCCCTTCTTTTGAATACAATCAATTAAGAGAAACCAATGGCGAGGATCCAGAAGAAATTACCGAAAACTATCTACAATTACCTGATAGTTTACCGGATCGCGTTCGTGAATTGGCTAGTGATATCGTTAGTGAGGAAGATAACCGATACGATCGAGCAAAAGCTGTCGAATCTTATTTCTCTCAAAATGGATTTAAATATTCTACGACCGACGTTCCCGTCCCTAGTGAAAATCAAGACTATGTGGATCAATTTCTATTCGAATCCCAAGTCGGTTATTGTGATAACTACTCAACATCCATGGTCGTGCTACTTCGTGCTGAAGGCATTCCAGCCCGCTGGGTGAAAGGCTTTACCGGTGGTGAACGCCAAAACGAAACAGCCACAGTAAACAACCAAACCTTGAATGTTTATGAGGTAACCAGCGGCAACGCGCACTCCTGGGTTGAGGTGTACTTCCCAGAGATAGGCTGGGTTCCTTTTGAACCAACACAGGGCTTTACGAACAACACAGACTTTCACCTTGAAATCGACGAAACAGAGGAGGAAGCCGAGTCTGCAGCAGCCAACGCAGAGGAACCTGAAGAAGGCCCAACTGGCAGGCCGGAACAAACCCAAGAACAACAGGCGAGCGCAAGCCAATCGGACACAGACTCAGGACAGCAAACCACCCTGTCACTATGGATCAGTCTGCTCGCAGCATTAATCATCGCCGCCGCTTTATACTATACAAGGTTCCGGTGGATGACAGCCATTTTAATCAGGCGATTTAGAAAAAGGGACAGCGAAGATACGTACGAACGCGCTTACCAATACTTGTTGAAGGTTCTCGAACATAGAGGCCTGAAACGTTCCCCTGACCAGACGCTTCGGGACTACGCGAGGAAGGTCGACACACATTTCCAATCCAATGACATGCGCAAGTTAACGAATAACTATGAACGTGTCTTGTACAGAAATGAAGGCCATAAAGAACAATGGCGCGAGGTAACAGAATTATGGGAAAATTTAATTAAAAAAGCATTGTCTTGATTCCGGGCTATGCTGTTGATAGAATGAATGAAATCAATGGTATCAATCCTTCATATATCCTCGGTAATTTGGTCCGAGAGTCTCTACCGGAACGCCGTAACGTTCTGACTATGAAGGCAGGAATCGTGTAGTGTGTATTGTGCATGGACTTCTGCCTTCACCGTAAAAATCCGGGGGTAGAAGTCTATTTTTTATTGGCTTGAAACCTTCTTGCGGTTGTAAATAACCTTTTATTAGTATCCGCAGCTATTTCTTATAAAAGCGTCTGAAATTTAAGTTATCACGGCTGAATAACATTTAGCTGTTATTTTTGGAATGGCGGTAAGTATTTATTTTTCGGGGGTAAGTTCCCGTATTAAGGAGTTGAGTTTTATGGAACAAGTGAAAGGCATGATTCTCGTACTTGACTTTGGAAGTCAGTATAACCAACTGATTACTCGTCGAATTCGTGAATTTGGTGTGTATAGTGAGCTTCATTCTCACAAACTGACAGCTGAACAAATTAGAGAAATCAACCCTAGTGGAATTATATTGTCAGGTGGTCCAAATAGTGTGTATGGAGAGGATAGCTTTCGCTGTGATGAAGAGCTATTTGAATTAGGTATTCCTGTCCTTGGGATTTGTTACGGAATGCAGCTTATGACACATCATTTTGACGGGAAAGTAGAACGGGCGAAAGATCGTGAATATGGTAAGGCAGAAATCTCAATTAATGAAGATCCTTTATTGTTCCGCAAAACTCCGAAACAGCAAACCGTGTGGATGAGTCATAGCGACAAAGTGATCGCTGCTCCATCAGGATTCCAAGTAGATGCTACGAGTGCGTCTTGTCCGGTAGCTGCTATGAGTAATGATGATACGAAAATGTATGGAGTTCAGTTCCATCCGGAGGTTCGTCATTCAGAATACGGCAATGATCTTCTGCGCAGCTTTGTATTTGAAGCTTGCGAAGCGACAGATGATTGGACAATGGAACATGTGGTCGATATGGAAGTCGAAAAGATCCGTGCAGAGGTAGGAGACCGTAAAGTTTTGTGTGCCCTTAGTGGAGGCGTTGACTCTTCTGTTGTTGCAGCACTTATTCATAAGGCGATTGGGGATCAATTGACATGTATATTTGTTGATCATGGGCTGCTTCGCAAAAATGAGGCTGACGATGTCATGAGGACCTTAGGGGACGGCTTTCAAATGAATATCATAAAAGTCGATGCTAGAGACCGGTTTCTCGGAAAATTAGCTGGGGTATCAGACCCAGAACAGAAGCGGAAAATCATCGGCAATGAATTCATCTATGTATTTGATGATGAAGCGGACAAGCTAAAGGATATTGATTTTCTCGCTCAAGGGACCCTTTATACAGATATTATCGAGAGTGGTACTGAAACGGCCCAGACCATCAAATCCCACCATAATGTGGGCGGGTTGCCTGAGGATATGCAGTTCAAGTTAATCGAACCTTTGAACACGCTATTTAAAGATGAAGTGCGTGCCCTTGGAACAGAGCTTGGAGTTCCTGACCATATTGTGTGGAGACAACCGTTCCCTGGTCCAGGCCTTGCGATTCGAATCCTTGGCGATGTAACGGAAGATAAACTTGAAATCGTCCGCGAATCGGATGCAGTTTTGCGTGATGAAGTAAAAAATGCCGGGTTAGATAGAGATATTTGGCAATACTTTACCGTACTCCCGAACATCAAGTCGGTTGGGGTGATGGGGGATGAACGGACTTACGATCATACCATTGGCATTCGTGCTGTCACATCGATTGATGGGATGACATCAGATTGGGCGCGTATCCCGTGGGACGTATTAGAGAAGATTTCTACACGGATTGTCAACGAAGTCGATCATATTAATCGCGTCGTTTATGATGTGACAAGTAAGCCGCCGGCAACGATTGAATGGGAATAATCGAATATTACTCTTTTTAAAGTTCGGTAATATTCCGATTTTTGGTTGGCGGAAGACCTCAACCCCTGTATGATAAGAAAACAATAAGTGAATAGAGCTGTCGTATAATTTTGGGGATAAGGCCCATAAGTTTCTACCGGACTACCGTAAATGGTCTGACTACGTCAAGGATGCTGCCACACGTTTATTTTACGCGCTGGTCCATTCCCTAGTAGATTCGTAGAAACACTCTTGGCTTTATGGCCAGGAGTGTTTTTTGGTAGAAAAGCGAAAGTAGCCTCGATATATGCTCGGGATTTCAATTATATGCACGACTTTAGCCAAGATATGCGTATTGCATTCAAACAACTTAGAAAAACAAACATGAGTGGACAAGGGGAGGAACACAGCAATGAAGAAATATTTTAAATTTAAGGAAGCAGGAACAAACTACCGGACGGAATTTTTAGCTGGGATGACAACATTCCTGGCAATGGCCTACATCTTATTCGTCAACCCGTCAACATTAGCGCTTGTTGGTGTCGAGGAACTACCAGAAGGCGTGACGCGCATGGACCAGGGGGCTGTATTTACGGCGACAGCCATCGCTGGTGCTGTTGGAACATTGATAATGGGGGTGTTGGCTAAATATCCGATCGCCCTAGCCCCGGGAATTGGCTTGAGCGCTTTCTTTGCCTATACAGTGGTCCTGACTTACGGCATTCCTTGGGAAACAGCCTTAGCTGGTGTACTAGCATCTGGCCTTATTTTTATCGTATTAACAGTCACAGGCTTACGCGAAATGATTATCAATGCCATTCCAGCCAACTTAAAACTGGCAGTTGGTGCTGGAATAGGCTTGTTTATTGCTTTTATTGGTTTTCAAAATGCCGGCATCGTCGAAAACAGTGACGCGACATTAGTGACACTTGGCGATCTAACAGAGCCCACAACCCTGCTTGCTATTTTCGGAATTATTGTATCTATTATCTTCTTATCGCTTGATGTAAAGGGGGGGATTTTTTACGGAATGATCCTGACCGTAATTGCTGGAATGGTGACAGGCCTCATCACACCGCCTTCCTCCCTCGGCGAAGTTGTCGGCCCTGCGCCTAGTTTAGCCCCGACCTTTGGCGCAGCTTTCACACACTTTGGTGATATTTTCACTGTGCAAATGCTTGTCGTCATCTTAACGTTCCTATTTGTGGATTTCTTCGACACAGCCGGAACGCTTGTAGCTGTGGCGACCCAGGGAGGGTTAATGAAAGACAATAAACTCCCACGTGCGGGAAGAGCCTTATTCTCTGATTCAGCGGCTACAGTCGTAGGATCCGTTGTCGGAACATCGACGACGACCTCTTACATCGAATCAACTGCCGGCGTAGGGGCGGGTGGACGAACAGGCTTTGCATCTGTAGTTACAGCAGGTTTTTTCCTATTAGCTCTGTTCTTTTCACCCTTACTAACTGTTTTCACACAGGAAGTCACAGCACCTGCCTTGATCATCGTAGGCGTACTCATGGCATCCACTTTGAAAAATATCGATTGGGATGAGTTTGAAATCGCTGTTCCTGCCTTCTTCACAATTGCAGCTATGCCGCTTACGTACAGCATCGCGACGGGAATTGCGATTGGCTTTATCTTTTATCCTATTACTATGTTGTTAAAAGGGCGTAAAAAAGACGTTCATCCAATCATGTATCTGCTTTTCGTGATTTTTATCTTGTACTTTATGTTCCTAGCCTAAACGCTATTCTAAGCAGAGCAACAACTGTGATGAGGGCCGCCGGCTTTCATGATTGCACCAAATTGGGGTAATTGCATATTTCAAATTCACTCGTCCTCGAGGTGCCGAATTCGAATCGGCTTATGTTTTGTTGAGTCCGAAATGAAGCGGTGAAGCTGAATGATTAATAAGCCATGTTTATAGGTGGCATCAATTTTGTCACTTCTCACAGGGAAAGGGAGTTCAATGCTGCGCTCAAAGGTTCCCGTCGCAATTTCGGATTTGAGCTGATGACCGCCGCGATGATTAATTTCGATTTTTCCCGTTAATATCAGGGTGGCGTGTTCAACGACTACATCAACGTTTCTTGGGTGACTCATGCCGGGAACGTTAACCATACAAAGTAATTCATTGTCATATTGATAGAGATTGATTTGAGGAATGGAGGGTTTCATAAACCCTTCGAAATCTCCGAAGAAATCTTTTCCGAAGAACTGGTCGATGTTATTTTTCCAATCATTGAATTGGTTCATTCTTACATCATCTCACTTTCGACAAATGTTTTTAAAAAATCTTATTGTGCCACGAATAGCAGATGGTATATAGTTTATGCATGATTGATCTTTTGGGTGAAGTGGAAGGCGAAAACGCTATGTTCAGATGTAGGTTTCTGTAGGTGTTGCAGCTGGTCAGTTCCCCAGTACAGGAGGAATACATGCATGCTGGATAATACTTTGGTGATGGTCACCATCATTTTAGTCGTTAACATCGTTTACGTTTCGTTTTTCACGCTTCGGATGATTTTTACATTGAAGGGCCAGCGTTATTTCGCAGCATTTATCAGTATGTTTGAAATCGTTGTCTACATTGTAGGTTTAGGGCTGGTGCTTGATAATCTTGATCAAATAGAAAATGTCATTGCTTACGCTGTTGGTTATGGAATGGGTGTTGTCGTTGGTATGAAGATTGAAGAGAAGTTGGCGCTTGGTTATACGACGGTGAATGTTATTTCTTCTGACCCTGATATCGAATTTACGAAGATGCTTCGTGATAAGGGGTATGGGGTAACAAGCTGGTATGCTTATGGAATGGAAGGCGACAGGCTGGCGATGCAAATTTTGACTCCAAGAAAGTATGAGTTAAAGTTATATGAAACGATTAAAACCATTGACCCTAAAGCCTTCATTATTGCCTATGAACCAAAGCAGATTCATGGCGGGTTCTGGGTGAAGCAGGTGAAGAAGGGAAGGTTACGTAATGGCCAAGAAAAACAGCAAGAAGCGCTTTGAAGTGCGTGAAAATGAAACGATTGATCAGTGTTTAGAGCGAATGGAAAGTGAAGGATACACCCCGATACGCCGTGCAGAAGAACCTGTCTTTCGGGAGGTTGTTCAAAATGGTGAAAAAACTGTGGAACCTGTAGGGAAAGTGGTTGTTTTTCATGGAGTCAAGCAGTGAAAACCGAACATTTTTATCTATATCAATTTAAAATGTTCGTTATCTGCATTGACAGATACAATTGAATATTGCTATGATTGAGTCAGAAACTGCATAGAAGAACCTCATATAAGACGGGAATATGGCCCGTACGTTTCTACCCGGATACCGTAAATTTCCGGACTATGAGGGGAGATCAAGCATTCACCTTCTGAACATACGTATGCCTGTTTATCTCTCCTCATTAGAGGGAGATAAGCAGGCTTTTTTACTACGTAAAGAGGAAGATCCCCTAGTAGAGGCGTTCAAAAAAGTTCGACTAAGCAATCTTTTTATTGAAAAGAGGGATTACATGGTTAAAGTAGGAGTCATCATGGGGAGTATCTCTGACTGGTCGACAATGCAAGAAGCTTGTAAAATACTGGATGACCTGAGGTTGGATTATGAAACGGAGATCATTTCTGCGCATCGAACACCTGAGGATATGTTCACTTACGCGGAGGAAGCAAGAGGAAAGGGAATCAAGGTGATTATAGCGGGCGCGGGGGGCGCGGCGCACCTGCCGGGGATGGTAGCAGCTAAAACTACGCTGCCTGTCATCGGGGTCCCTGTTCAATCTAAGGCATTAGATGGGCTTGATTCTTTACTTTCGATTGTACAGATGCCTGGCGGTGTTCCTGTCGCCACCGTTGCCATTGGTTCAGCGGGAGCGAAAAACGCTGGGATTCTAGCAGCAGAAATGGTCGGAGCTTTTAATGATGAAATAGCCGTACGACTTACTGAATACCGTGGGCAAATGAAAGAAAAGGTGACTGATATGAGGAGGGAGTTACGTGAGCAATAACGTAGTACGACCAGGTGGAACGATCGGAATTCTTGGTGGTGGTCAACTGGGAAGAATGATGGCCGTAGCCGCCAAGCATATGGGGTATCGCATTGCTGTACTTGATCCGACAGAGGACTGCCCATGTGCACAGGTGGCTGATAATCACATCGTTGCAGACTATGATGATCCAAAAGCGGCTGAGAGATTAAGTGAACTTAGCGATGTGATTACGTATGAGTTTGAAAATGTGGATCTTGAAGTTGCTCGTCTTTTTGAACAAGCCGAAAAGCTTCCTCAAGGTGCTTATTCCTTAGAGGTGACACAAAACCGTGCTGAAGAAAAGCAGATTGCTGTCGAGGCAGGGCTGCCTGTGGCGAAATATGAAATTGTTCAAACGTTTGATCAATTTAAAAAAGCGATGGAAACGATCGGATTTCCGGCTGTGATTAAGACAGTCAGTGGCGGTTATGACGGCAAAGGCCAGCTTCCCGTCGGAAAAGAAGAGGATTTTGATGAGGTAGAAACGTTTATCAAAGATGGCGGAACCTATATCGTTGAACAGTGGATCACATTTGATCTGGAAATCTCACAAATTTTCACGAGAAGTCAGGACGGAGATATTGTCTATTTCCCTGTAGCGGAGAATCTTCATAAGAATCATATTTTACACGAGACGAGAGTCCCGGCGGCGGTTTCGGATAAGGTCACTAAAAAAGCGCAGGACGCTGTAAAAGCCTTGGCGGAAAAAGTCAACATTGTCGGCACGTTTGCTGTAGAAATGTTCGTCCAAGGTAAGGATGTATACATTAATGAAATGGCGCCAAGGCCCCATAACTCAGGACATTATACGATCGAAGCTTGCAGTGTTTCTCAATTTGAACAGCATGTACGAGCGATTTGCGGCTTGCCGCTGTTGCCGATTCATTCGTTTCCAGCTGCAGTGATGATTAATGTACTCGGTAAACACCAGGATATTTTGCATAGCAGACTGGAGAATTACTCAGGATTTCACCTCCATGACTATGGCAAAAGTGAGGCAAGAACGAACCGAAAGATGGGACATATCACGTTTATCGGAAATAGTTTAAAAGAAATTGATAAGCAAATAAAGTACAACCAAATTCATATGTGGTAAGTGACGAGGAGGAAGACGATGATAGAACGTTATACAAGACCTGAAATGGGTTCGATTTGGACCGAAGAAAATAGATACCAAGCTTGGCTTGAAGTGGAACTGCTAGCTTGTGAAGCTTGGAGTGAGCTTGGAGTGATTCCTAAAGAAGATGTGGCTAAATTACGTGAAAAGGCATCCTTCGATATTGAACGCATTCACGATATTGAGGCAGAGACACGTCATGATGTTGTTGCCTTCACGCGAGCTGTATCTGAAACAGTTGGGGAAGAGCGCAAGTGGGTGCATTACGGCTTAACGTCAACAGACGTGGTGGATACAGCACTTTCTTATCAACTCAAGCAAGCCAATGAAATTATTCGTAAGGACCTGGTTGCGTTTATCGATATTTTGGCCGATAAGGCTGTAGAACATAAACACACAGTAATGATGGGGCGCACCCATGGTGTACACGCTGAGCCAACGACTTTTGGGTTAAAACTAGCACTCTATCATGAAGAAATGAAACGGAATCTCGAACGCTTGGATTTAGCTATCAAACATATTGAGGTTGGCAAACTATCAGGAGCAGTTGGAACATACGCCAATATCGATCCGTTTGTGGAAGAGTATGTTTGCGACAAACTTGGTCTTGCAGCAGCTCCTGTATCGACACAGACATTGCAGCGTGATCGTCATGCGCATTATGTATCAACACTCGCGTTAATTGCCGCTTCTATTGAAAAAATCGCTGTCGAGATTCGCGGACTGCAAAAGACGGAAACACGTGAAGTTGAGGAATTTTTTGCAAAAGGTCAAAAAGGGTCTTCAGCGATGCCGCATAAGCGAAACCCGATTGGCTCTGAGAATATGACAGGGATGGCTCGCGTGCTGCGCGGTGAAATGCTGACTGCTTTTGAAAATGTTCCGTTATGGCATGAACGCGATATTTCCCACTCTTCAGCGGAGCGTGTGATTTTACCTGATGCTACAATTGCGATCAATTATATGCTCAATCGCTTCGGAAACATTGTGAAAAATTTAACCGTTTTTCCTGACCGAATGCAAGAGAATATGGAAAAAACGTACGGCTTAATTTTCTCCCAGCGTGTATTGCTAACGCTGATTGATGAAGGCATGGTTCGCGAAGAAGCGTACGATCTCGTGCAGCCAAAAGCGATGGAAGCATGGGAACGTGGGGTTCCATTCCGCGACTTAATTGAAGCAGATGACAAGGTTACATCCACTCTGTCCGAACAACAAATCAATGCATGCTTTGACTACAAGCACCACCTGAAAAATGTCGATCGCATCTTCGACCGTATCGGCTTGTAACGTACCATAATATGGATGACCAGGTCATCCATAAAATCCCAAGTGAGGTGTTCGTGATGAAGGGTTCTCTTTTGTATGAAGGCAAGGCGAAGCGAGTTTACCATGTTGAGGGTCAGCCTGAGCAGCTAATTTTATCTTATAAGAACGATGCAACCGCATTTAATGGTAAGAAGAAAGATCAATTTGAAGGCAAAGGACGCCTTAATAATTTGATTACCTCGAAAATCTTTGACTATTTGAAGCAACGCAACATCCCTTCCCATTTTATTGAAGAACTTAATGATACAGAGCAGCTGGTAGCTAAAACGACGATTATTCCTCTTGAAGTTGTCGTCCGTAACATTGCTGCCGGAAGCATTACACGTAGACTTGGCATCCAAGAAAAAGAGCGATTCAATCCGCCGCTTATAGAACTTTTTTATAAAAAAGACGAATTAGATGACCCGATCATTAATGATCAGCATGCCTATCATTTAACGGATGTAAACAAGGCAGAGCTTGATTCTATAAAAGATAAAGCACTGGAAGTAAATGCACTTCTAGCGAATCTATTTAAGCAAACGGGTCTTGACTTAGTTGATTTTAAATTAGAATTTGGCCGGCTTGCTGATGGAACGATCGTCTTAGCCGATGAGATTTCACCAGATACGTGCCGTCTGTGGGACGATAAAACGGGTGAGAAGATGGACAAAGATGTATTCCGCGAAAATCTTGGAGACTTAATTTCGGTTTATAAGATTATTTTACAACGACTGGAGGAGCACACATGCGCAAAGTAAAGATTTACATCACTCTTAAAGAAGGTGTCCTTGACCCCCAAGGAAAGGCTGTTCAGCATTCTCTTCATTCACTCGAATACACAAATGTCGGGGATGTAAGAATCGGAAAATACATGGAAGTCATGATCGAAGACCACGGCGATATTGAGCAGCAAGTTGAGAAAATGTGTGATCAGCTGCTCGCAAATCCTGTCATTGAGAATTACTCGTACACGATCGAGGAGGTTGTCTAAGTGAAGTTTGCTGTCGTTGTTTTTCCAGGATCGAATTGTGATCGGGACATGGCCTTTGCTATTACGGAAGCCTTAGGGGAAGAAGCAGACTTAGTTTGGTATCAGGAAGCAGACCTTTCAAGCTACGACGGGATTCTCTTACCAGGTGGGTTCTCTTATGGAGACTACTTGCGTTCTGGAGCGATCGCCTCAACTTCAGGTGTGATTGAACAAATTCGTCAAGCAGCTGAAAAGGGTAAACCTATACTTGGTGTATGTAATGGGTTTCAAGTGCTGCTCGAAATGGGCTTGCTTCCAGGTGCGATGCTGCCTAACCAAAACCTTAAATTCATGTGTCACCATGAAACACTTCGAGTTGAAAATAATCAAACACTCTTTACTGATTTTTATAAGGAAAAAGAAGAAATCCAGATACCAATAGCCCATGGTGATGGAAATTACTACTGTGATGAATCAACCTATCAAACGTTAAAGGCAAACAAGCAAATCGCTTTTACCTACCAAACGAACCCGAATGGCTCTATTGCAGATATTGCCGGAATTATAAACGAACAAGGAAATGTTCTGGGGATGATGCCACACCCTGAACGTGCCGTCGATGCTTTACTTGGAAGCAAGGACGGATTGCGTCTATTTCAATCGATCTTGACACACTGGAGGAATAACCATGCCATCAATGCTTGAGATTAGCCCAGAACAAATTGAACAGCAGCAATTATACCGTGAAATGGGATTAAGTGATCAGGAGTTTCGAGCGATTACAAGTATCTTAGGACGTCGTCCAAACTACACAGAAACAGGTCTATTCTCTGTCATGTGGTCAGAACATTGCAGCTACAAGAATTCTAAACCTTTACTGAAAAAGTTCCCAACAAAGGGACGGCATGTTCTCCAAGGACCAGGAGAAGGGGCAGGAATCATTGATATTGGCGACGACCAGGCTGTCGTGTTTAAAGTGGAAAGCCATAACCACCCTTCAGCCGTTGAGCCTTATCAAGGGGCAGCAACGGGTGTCGGCGGTATTCTGCGTGACGTCTTTTCGATGGGAGCACGACCGATTGCCTTATTAAACTCACTAAGGTTTGGTTCTTTGAAACAGCCACGCGTGAAATATTTGTTTGAGGAAGTCGTTCGTGGCATAGCTGGTTATGGAAATTGTGTCGGAGTTCCAACAGTGGGTGGAGAGGTACAATTTGATAATGCCTATAATGGTAATCCACTGGTTAATGCGATGTGTGTCGGCTTGATTGATCATAAGGATATTCAAAAGGGAATAGCGGCTGGTATCGGAAATACGGTTATGTACGTGGGAGCCAAAACAGGGCGTGACGGGATTCATGGTGCCACTTTTGCTTCTGAGGAGCTGTCTGAAGCCTCTGAGGAGAAACGTCCATCCGTTCAAGTCGGCGATCCTTTTATGGAAAAACTGTTAATCGAAGCTTGTTTAGAAGTGATTCATCATGACGCCCTCGTCGGTATTCAGGACATGGGGGCAGCCGGCCTTACGTCATCTGCAAGTGAGATGGCTAGTAAAGCAGGAACCGGAATGCTGATGAATATGGACTTAATTCCACAGCGCGAAGAGAACATGACAGCCTATGAAATGATGCTGTCTGAATCACAAGAACGAATGCTTTTGGTCGTAGAAAAAGGACGCGAGGATGAAATTGCTGACGTGTTCCGTAAGTATGATTTAGAGGCTGTATCTGTTGGTGAAGTGACCGACGATAAGCGCTTCCGCCTTGAACACTACGGGGAGACTGTTGCAGATGTACCTGTTGATTCGTTAGCAGAGGATGCTCCTGTCTATCATCAGCCCTCAGCAGTTCCAGCTTATTATAAAGAGTACCAGGAAATGGACAGCTACCTGCCGACAGTTACGAATTACGGCGAAACGCTAGCGGATCTCCTTCAGCAGCCGACGATAGCAAGTAAAGAATGGGTGTACGACCAATATGATTACATGGTTCAGACGAATACAGTAGTCAGCCCAGGTTCGGATGCAGCAGTTGTCCGCGTACGTGGAACAGATAAGGCGCTTGCTATGACAACCGATTGCAACTCTCGCTATATTTATCTTGATCCAGAGGTGGGCGGAAAAATTGCTGTCGCTGAAGCGGCACGTAATATCGTATGTTCCGGAGGACGACCGCTTGGATTGACGGATGGCCTCAATTTTGGCTCACCAGAAAACCCAGAGATCTTCTGGCAAATGGAAAAAAGCGTGGAGGGGATGAGTAGGGCTTGTACCGTACTTGGTACACCCGTGATCAGTGGTAACGTATCCCTTTATAATGAATCGTTTGGAGGGCAAGCGATCTACCCTACACCAGTCGTAGGGATGGTCGGGTTAATTGAACAAACGGAACACATTACTCGCTCTAGTATGAAGCAGCCAGGTGATTTAATCTATATTATTGGCGAAACGAAGCCGGAGTTTGGCGGCAGTGAACTTCAGGGCATGATGGAAGGCCGTCATTTTGGCAGAGCACCTGAGATCGATCTGCAAGTAGAGGTAGCCCGCCAAGAAAGCTTGCTACAAGCCATTCAGAAAGGAGTCGTTCAATCAGCTCATGACGTTTCTGAAGGCGGTCTTGCTGTTGCCCTTGCGGAAAGTCTATTTAATAAAGAGTTTGGCTGTGATGTTACAGTTACCGGTGACGAAACAACTGCTCTATTCTCCGAAACACAATCTCGCTTTCTAGTTTCAGTGACTAAAGAAAATCAACAGACATTCGAATCGCTTATGGACGATGCTAGTTTGTTAGGAAAAGTAACGGGAGATGGGGTGTACCGTCTCAAATCAAATGGTGAAGTCGTTGTTGAAGAGCAAACAGGGAAGTTGAAACAAATTTGGAAAGGAGCTATTCCATGCTTGGTGAAATCAAAGGCTTAAACGAAGAATGTGGCATTTTCGGCGTCTGGGGTCATCCGGAATCTACACAACTGACTTATTACGGTCTTCATGCCCTACAGCATCGCGGGCAGGAAGGTGCAGGCATCGTCACGTCAGATGGAGATCATATGAAGGTAGCTAAAGGACACGGCTTGATCAACGATGTATTTTCACAAGACAGCTTGAAAGAGCTTGAGGGACATGCATCAATCGGCCATGTTCGGTACGCAACAGCTGGAGATGGAAGCTATGAGAATATTCAACCACTGATGTTCCGTTCACAAACCAGCGGTCTTGCTCTCGCCCATAATGGCAACCTCGTGAACGCCCAGGCATTGAAAGGCCAGCTTGAAGCTCAAGGTTCCATTTTGCAAACGACATCAGATACCGAGGTCGTCGCTCATTTAATTAAGCGGGCAGGAAATGTTCCGATTGATGAAGCGATCTGTCAGGCACTATCGATGATTAAAGGGGCCTATGCTTTCTTAATCATGACGGAGGATCAGCTGTTTGTTGCGAATGACCCGCGTGGTCTGCGGCCGTTATCGATTGGCTATCTTGGTGATTCCTGGGTCGTTTCTTCTGAGACATGTGCGTTTGATATCGTTGGCGCAACGTATGAGCGTGAAGTGAAGCCAGGAGAATTAATTGTTATTGATAAGAATGGTTTGGAGTCAAAACGGTTTGCAGCGCCAATTCAGCGTACGCTTTGCTCGATGGAACATGTGTATTTTTCCCGACCTGACAGTAACCTTGACGGGAAAAATGTGCACGCGTCAAGAAAAAGGATGGGGAAGGCGCTTGCTGGTGAAGCACCGATTGAAGCAGACGTGGTGACAGGAGTGCCGGATTCAAGTATATCGGCAGCTATTGGTTATGCGGAAGCGGCTGGACTTCCTTATGAACTCGGCTTAATCAAAAATCGCTATGTAGGCCGGACATTCATCCAGCCATCACAAGAGCTTCGCGAGCAAGGCGTGAAGATGAAGCTATCGGCCGTCCGAGGTATCGTTGAAGGCAAGCGTGTCGTAATGGTCGATGATTCGATTGTACGCGGGACAACGTGCAGGCGGATTGTAAAGATGCTTAAAGAGGCAGGGGCTTTAGAGGTACACGTCCGTATTGCTTCACCGCCCATCGAGAATCCGTGTTACTACGGCATAGATACATCGACTAGCGGAGAATTGATTGCAGCTAACCATTCTGTTAAGGATATTGAAACGGAAATTGGGGCCGATAGTCTTGCCTATTTGTCGGTTGATGGGTTAAATGAAGCTATTTACCAAGGTGAAGAGTCGATGGAACACGGCGGCTGTACAGCTTGTTTCACTGGTAACTATCCAACTGAGATTTATCCAAACACGGTATTACCGTATGAAAAAGCATAAGGAGAGGAGGGGGACAGATTGAGCCAATCTTATAAACAAGCAGGTGTGGATGTAGAGGCAGGTTATGAAGCTGTTGATCGTATGAAGAAGCACGTGGCACGAACGATGCGCCCAGAAGTGATGGGCGGTCTGGGTGCATTTGCTGGCTTATTTGACATTAGCCAGATGAGCTATAAGCACCCTGTGCTCGTGACAGGAACAGATGGAGTTGGAACTAAACTTAAGCTCGCGTTTGAAATGGATCAACATGACACAATTGGCATCGATGTCGTAGCGATGTGTGTGAACGACATCGTTGCTCAAGGCGCGGATCCACTATTATTTTTAGATTATATTGCCTGTGGCAAAAATGACCCGGCCAAAATAGAACAGATCGTTAAAGGTATTTCGGACGGCTGTGAACAAGCAGGCAGTGCCCTTGTTGGCGGTGAAACTGCTGAGATGCCTGGCATGTACCAGGATGATGAATATGACCTAGCTGGCTTTGTTGTCGGAATGGCCGATAAAGAAAAGCTGATTACAGGAGAGCAGGTGCAACCAGGGGATGTTTTGGTCGGCCTGCCGTCAAGTGGTGTCCATTCGAACGGTTTTTCACTCGTTAGAAAAATCATCGATCAGTACAACCTTGATCTTCAGATGACCTATACCCCTTTTGACAAACCATTCGGGGAAATCCTTTTAACACCGACAAGGATTTACGCAAGTGCCATTAAAACACTAAAAGAGGCTGTGCTTGTAAAAGGGATGGCTCATGTAACAGGTGGTGGGTTCTATGAAAATATTCCACGCACGCTTCCTGAGGGATTAGGAGTCAAGCTAGATCAAAATAGCTGGAACATACCGCCAGTGTTTGATTTTCTTCGTAAGCATGGAGACTTGACTATTGATGATATGTTCGGAGTGTTTAACATGGGCATCGGTATGGTTGCGGTTGTTTCTGAAGAGGAGGTTGCGTCTTCACTTGACGCTTTACGAGCGGCAGGAGAAGAGGCGCAAGTAATTGGTTACGTCACGGAACAGAAGGGAATTCATTGGTCATGATGAACCTAGCTGTTTTTGCATCGGGAACCGGTTCGAATTTCGATGCGGTGATGAATGCAATAGAAAACGGAAATCTTGATGCAAGGGTTTCCTTGCTCGTTTCTGATCGAATCGATGCAGGCGTGATTGAAAAAGCACAAAAAAGACATGTCGACACCGTCGTGTTTAATCCGAAATCATTTGTGAATAAAGAGGCTTTTGAGCGAGCCTTGCTTGCTGATTGTAAGGATAGAGGAGTTGAATGGATTATCCTTGCTGGATACATGCGGCTTATTGGCCCAACATTACTTACGGCATATGAGGATCGAATCGTAAATATTCACCCATCTCTGCTACCGGCCTTTCCGGGAAAAGATGCAATCGGACAGGCTTTTGAGAAGAAGGTTAAAATTACAGGGGTAACGGTTCATTTTGTCGACGATGGCATGGATACAGGACCAATTATCGATCAGGAAGCTGTTCGTATCGAAGCACAGGATAGAAAGGAAGATGTCGAGCGAAAGATTCAAGCGGTAGAGCATGTGCTGTATCCGCGTGTCATTCAGTCATTAAAGGCCAAGGAGGAATCCAAATGAACAAGAAGCGCGCACTTCTAAGTGTATCTAATAAACAAGGCTTAACTGCTTTTGCAAAGAGTTTAATCGAACTAGGTTACGAACTCGTCTCTACAGGTGGAACGAAGCGGGCGATTGAAGAAGCCGGCTTAGCTGTGAAATCAATTTCAGAAATTACTGATTTCCCGGAAATTATGGGTGGACGTGTGAAAACACTGCACCCGTCGGTTCATGGTGGATTGCTTGCAAAACGCGGCAATGAAGACCACATGAAACAATTGGCTGAGCTTGGCATCGCAACGATCGATCTTGTCGCTGTAAACCTCTATCCGTTTAAGGAAACGATCGCTAAAGAAGATGTTACAGAGGCAGATGCGATTGAGAATATCGATATCGGCGGCCCGACGATGCTTCGTGCAGCAGCTAAAAGCTTTGAAGATGTCGCTGTTGTTGTGGATCCAGCCGATTACGACGAAGTGATTGCAAGTTTGCAAACAGGTGAGCTTTCTTTTGATGCACGTAAACAGCTCGCCGCTAAAGTGTTCCGTCACACCGCCAATTATGATGCAATGATTGCTGGCTATTTTGCGGACGTAACGGAGGAATCGTATCCAGAAACGTACACGGCTACATATGAAAAGGTGCAGTCATTACGTTATGGTGAAAACCCGCACCAAACCGCGGCTTTTTATAAAAAAGCAAATTATGACGGTGCTTCGTTAGCCGATGCTAGACAATTAAATGGCAAAGAGCTTTCTTATAACAACATACAAGATGCCAATGCAGCTTTGGATGTTGTTCTTGAGTTTCAAGAGCCAGCAGCTGTTGCTGTCAAACATATGAACCCGTGTGGTGTAGGAACAGGGAAATCGCTTTTTGAAGCCTATGGTAAAGCATATGCCGGTGATCCGGTTTCTATTTTTGGCGGTATTGTTGCCTTGAATCGTGAAGTGGACGAACAGACGGCAGCAAAGCTTAAGGAGATTTTCCTTGAGATCGTGATCGCCCCCTCCTTTAGTCAAGAAGCGCTGGATCTTCTCACACAGAAAAAGAATTTGCGTTTGCTTGAAATTGAAATGAAGAAGCCTGGTGTTCAAACCCATAAGCTTACTTCTGTAAGTGGCGGCTTACTCGTTCAGGACACGGATGAAGGCTCACTTGAAGACGTTGAGCTTGAAGTGGCAACAGACCGTCAACCAACAGAACAAGAGCTTAAGGATCTAGCATTAGGCTGGCAAGTGGTCAAACACGTAAAATCCAATGCCATTGTGATTGCGAAATCAGATCAAACACTTGGTGTCGGTGCAGGTCAAATGAATCGTGTTGGAGCTGCCAAAATAGCTCTTGAACAAGCGGGTGCTCAGGCAGAAGGTGCGATAATGGCTTCCGATGCCTTTTTCCCGATGCCGGATACAGTTGAAACGGCAGCACATGCCGGTGTGAAAGCGATTATTCAGCCGGGTGGCTCAAAACGCGACCAAGATTCGATTGATGCCTGTAATAAGCATGGCATTGCGATGGTATTTACGAAAATGCGTCATTTCAAACATTAATCAAGGAGGCGGCGAATCATGAAGGTTCTAGTTATCGGACGTGGAGGACGTGAGCACAGCCTCATCCAAAAGCTCGCTTCAAGTACACAAGTTGAATCCCTTTTTGCGGCACCTGGGAATGCGGGTATGGGGGAGCAGGCTGTCCGTGTCCAGGTGGAGGAAACCGATCAGGAACAGCTTGTCGCTTTTGCTAAAGAAAATGGAGTTGACCTGACGATTATTGGCCCGGAAAACCCGTTATTAGACGGGCTGGCCGATCGCTTTATGGAGGCTGGTCTCAAAGTGTTCGGGCCAACTCAAGCAGCTGCCTTGATCGAGGGAAGTAAGCATTTCGCTAAACAGCTAATGCAGAAATACGATATTCCAACGGCTGATTATCAAGCTTTCAAGGATGCTGAAAAGGCAAAAGCCTATATCCGTGAACAAGGTGCGCCCATTGTTGTAAAAGCAGATGGATTAGCAGCAGGAAAAGGTGTTGTTGTTGCAGAAACGGTGGAAGAAGCATGTGAAGCTGTTGAGGATATGCTGCTTGAAGGTCAATTCGGTGATGCAAGCAGGGAAATCGTCGTCGAAGAATTTCTGCAAGGTGCGGAATTTTCCTTGATGGCTTTTGTCAATGGAGAAAATGTCTATCCGATGGTAACTGCCCAAGATCATAAGCGTGCCTATGACGGGGATAAAGGTCCAAACACTGGTGGAATGGGTGCCTTTGCTCCTGCTAGCCACTTACCTTGGGAGGATTATGATTATGCCGTTGAGTCAATCTTGAAGAAGACAGCTTCAGCTTTAGTGACTGAAGGTCGGTCGTTTACGGGTATTTTATATGCGGGATTGATTCAAACAGATGCAGGTCCTAAGGTAATTGAGTTTAACGCACGTTTTGGTGATCCTGAAACCCAGGTCATTTTGCCGCTTTTAACTAATGACCTTACCCAAGTACTGACAGATGTCCTTGATGGAAGAAATCCGCAACTCAAATGGTTTGAGAAAGCATGTGCAGGTGTCGTCGTAGCTTCTGCAGGTTATCCTGGAAGTTATAAAAAAGGTGTACGGCTGCCGGAATGGCGGAAGGAAGATGCTTTCGCTATCCATGCAGGGACAGAGGATGCAGATGGTGGGTATGTTACAAGCGGCGGACGCGTACTGCTTGTGGGAGCGGTGGCGACAACACTCGACAAGGCCCTTAACGCTGTGTATAGTTCATTGACTGCTTTTGACGAGCATGAAGGGTTTTTTTATAGGAAAGATATCGGCAATTCGTTTCAAACTGAATGACTTAGGGGCAAACCAGCCTTTCCTTTATAAAAAATCCGTCCATCAGGGCGGATTTTTCTCGCATTTTATAAAAGGTGGAAAACGCTCAATTTTTTGGCGGAGTGAACCAGATTTTGTTCAAATCGCTCACTTTTGCACGTAAACGTAACAAATTCCAACCTAACTGCTCAAGATTTGAGTGTAAACGCTCATTTACCCAGTCTTTTTTGCTTCGCGAAGTTGCTTCTCGTGTGTTAAGATAGAAAAAATGAATGAAGGAGGCTCTCGAGTGAATGAACAACGCTTCCGTTGGCGTAATAGACAGTTGCGTGAACACGTAGCCGTCGTGGAAGGTAAACTTGCGCCAACCAAACTAGTAAAAAATACAACCTACTTAAATGTCTACTTGAAACAATGGATGACTGGCCATATATGGATCTATGAGGATCGCATCATTTACTCTGGCCCAGAGCTTCCTCCTCTCACGGAAGGGACAGAAATCATTGATGGACAAGGAAGTTATATCGTCCCCGGCTATGTCGAGCCACATGTACATCCTTATCAGTTATATAACCCACTCAGCTTAGCACAGCATGCTGTCCAAACGGGAACAACAACACTGATTAATGATAACTTAATGTGGGTTTTTTTAACAGACAAAAAGAAAGCGTTTTCTTTACTTGAAGACTGCGCGAAGTTATCTGCTTCTGTGTTTTGGTGGGCTCGATTTGATTCACAGTCTGCCCTGCAGGAAGAGGACCAGTATGACTTCGATGATCAAGTGTTATCGTGGCTCAATCATGATGCAGTCATTCAAGGGGGAGAACTGACAGCGTGGCCTAATGTGCTGTATGGTGGCGACGATCAGATGCTGCATTGGATGCAAGAGGCGAAGCGTTCCCGAAAACCGCTTGAAGGTCATTTGCCTGGCGCATCGTGGAAGACGTTAGTGAAGATGAAGTTACTTGGACTTGATTCAGAACATGAATCAATGACGGCGGATGAAGTGATGGACCGATTGATGCATGGATATCAGACGGGCCTTCGTTATTCATCGATACGCCCGGATTTACCTGATATTTTAAAAGGGCTGAAGGAAAAGAATCTTACCCATTTTGATAAGTTGATGTACACAACGGATGGATCTACGCCTGGCTTTTTGAGTGAAGGATTGATCAATGTTTGTATAAAAATTGCTATCGAAGCAGGTATTCCTGCGATTGACGCCTATTTAATGGGCTCTTATCAGCCAGCCCGTCATTTTGGTCTCGAAGACCGGATTGGAAGCCTTGGGGCCGGTCGAGTGGCTCACCTGAACTTTTTGTCAGATCCAACTGATCCTACTCCCCACTCTGTGATCGCAAAAGGAGAATGGATGAAACGTGATCATAACAATGTGGCAAGTCATACAGAGGTTCACTGGGTAGAAAACGGGGTCGCTCCGCTTGATATAAACTGGGGATTGACCGATGATGATCTGCAATTTTCTATGCCGATTGGGATGGAGATGGTGAATGAAGTTATTATGAAGCCATACGCGATAGATAATGACGTATCGGTAGATCGTTTGCCCCCTGAAACGAGAGAAGCTTTTCTTACTTTGCTAGACAGAGATGGAAAATGGCAGGTCAATACATTATTAAAGGGATTTACCGATTCACTCGGTGGTCTTGTAAGCTCTTATTCTAATACCGGAGACTTTATTTTAATAGGAAATTCACGAGAGGATACGAAGCTTGCCTTTGAGCGGATGAAAGAGCTTGGCGGTGGTATCGTCCTCGCTGATCAGGGTGAAATTGTCTATGAACTGCCATTACGGCTTGGTGGAATTATGGCGGATATGCAGATGTCATCTTTAGTAGAGGAAGAGCATAGACTAAGAGAGCACCTAAACTCTTATGGATACGCCTTCGGGGACCCCGTGTACACCTTACTGTTTCTATCATCGATGCATCTCCCTTATATTAGAATTACACCAAAGGGAATTATGGATGTGAAAAAGAAAGAGGTACTTTATCCTGCGATGATGCGTTAAAATAAAGAAGAATATACAGGTGCAAGAGGAAGTGCTCTAGTGAGAAAGATGGTCTGGTTGATTGTGGCGGTCGTTTTCATGCTCGCCCTTGCAGCCTGTGCGAATCAAGCAGAGGATGATAGCAAGCAGGAGCATCAGGATAATAAAGAGACAAAGGTCGAAAAAGGGGACAAAGGTGAAACAACAGAGACAGATAATGAAACGATTTATCCGTTAACAGGTGAGCCTGCCAACGGGCCGGTTGATCATCGTATCCTTTCTGTGATGGTGAATAATCATAGTGATGCACGTCCCCAGACTGGGTTAAGTAAAGCGGATATTGTCTATGAAGTGTTAGCCGAAGGGCCGATTACTCGTTTTCTAGCCTTGTTTCATAGTGAAATTCCAGAGGTCATTGGACCAGTAAGAAGTGCACGACCGTATTATGTAAAGTTAGCAAGTGCTTATGATGCACTATATGTCTATCACGGGGCAGCGAATTTTATAAACGAAATGGTTCATGAAAGCGGGATTGATTTTGCTGATGGAGCATTATACGATAATGATGGAGAGCTGTTTAAGCGTGCAACAGATCGTAAGGCTCCCCACAATTCCTATCTATTAACCTCTGGAGTCGACTCTCTGCTTGGGAAAAAAGGGTATGACAGCTCGAAAAAAATTGAACCATTGTCATTTGCGGACGAGCCTGCTTTTGATGGACAATCAGCACAACAAGTAAAGGTTGTTTATGGTGAGCGTGAAACGGTAAGCTATACCTATGATCCGGAGACGGGGCAGTATAAACGCACAAGTGATGGAGAGCCGACAATAGAGAAAGAGACGAACGAGCGCATTGCCGTAGATAATGTCTTTATTGTAAAAACAGAACATCAGGTTGTCGACGATGCAGGGCGCCGTGAAATTGACTTAACATCAGGCGGCGATGGGTTTTTAGTACAAAAAGGGCAAATGATTGAGGTAGAATGGAAGAATAAGAATGGTAGAATTTTACCTTTTAAAGACGGAGAAGTTGTCAGTTTCGTTCCTGGGAAGACATGGGTGAACATCGTTCCAGAGCGACCAGACATCATTATGGCTGAGTAAAAGGAGGGATGTCATCGTGCAAATTGATAAACTACGCGGGAAAACGCTAGACCAGCTTTTTGAAGCAATACTATCATTAGAAAATGTAGAAGAGTGCTATGAATTCTTTGATGACTTAGCAACAATGAATGAGGTTCAATCGTTAGCCCAGCGCCTTGAAGTCGCACGTATGTTAAGGGAAGGGTTTACGTACCACAAAATTGAAACAGAAACAGGGGCTTCAACTGCTACGATCTCACGTGTGAAGCGCTGCTTGAATTATGGAAATGATGCTTACACCCAGGCGCTCGATCGCGTGCAGGCGAATAAAACGAAATAATAAGTATAAGTTGAAAAGGACTGCTTCTATTAAAGAGGCGGTCTTTTTTTAGGCAGTGATAACTATACCTTCTTGCGACGCGCAAGGAACGTGCTAGTGTCGACGTTGCTCGCGTGTCGTGGCGATCTTAGTCGACCTTCTCATTTGGCAGCTTTTTGAACGCTCACTTGTAGCCTTCTTACGAGCGTTGTCCGAATGTTCCACGAAAATGCTCTCTACTTTTTCACAGTTATGCCCCAATATGGTTTCGTTCTAGCAGGGAATCTTTGCTATAATGTATGAATGGATAAAAGGTTTTTGGAGGAATATGTGCGGTGGACTATAATGTGAAAGAATGGAATCATGTTTTTAAACTAGACCCGAATAAACCGTTGTCTGACAGCGACCTTAAGATAATATGTGAATCTGGAACGGATGCGGTTATTATTGGCGGAACAGATGGCATCACGTATGAAAACGTGTTTACACTGTTGATGAGAGTGCAAACATATGAGATACCTTGTGTGCTTGAGGTTTCAGCGATTGATGCCATTTCACCTGAGTTTGATGGGTACTTCATTCCGATGGTGTTTAATAGTAAGGAGAAACGTTTCATGCTCGATGTCCAGCACGAAGCGGTAAAACAATTTGGGGATTTTATCGACTGGAATGACATGCTTGTCGAAGGCTATTGTGTCATGAATGAACAGGCCAAAGTTTTTCAAGCAACCAACTGTACAATGCCTGATCAGGAAGACGTGATTGCCTATGCCCGAATGGCCGAGCATATGTTTCATCTCCCGATTTTTTATATCGAATACAGTGGACGTTACGGCGATGCGAATCTAGTACGTGAGACGGCAGAACAGCTGCACGATACTTTGTTATTTTATGGCGGGGGAATCCGTTCTGCTGCGGAGGCAAGGCAAATGAAGGAACATGCGGACGTTATTGTCGTCGGTGATATCCTATATGAAAATATCCAGGCCGCACTTGAAACGGTACAGGCTTGTAAAGAATAAGAGAGATGTGCTTTTTGCGCAAATGAGATTTAGCTTCGAGGGGGCAGCCCTCATTTTTTGAAAAAGGATGGTGTCCACATGACGCAAGCAATAAACCCTTTACTTAAGGGATTAAACGAACAACAACGAAATGCGGTGACCCATACCGATGGACCGCTCTTAATAATGGCAGGGGCCGGAAGCGGAAAAACTCGAGTACTCACCCACCGAATCGCCTACTTACTTAATGAAAAGGATGTCGCCCCTCGTAATGTATTGGCGATCACCTTTACGAATAAAGCCGCACGGGAGATGAAGGAGCGTGTCGAAGCCCTCGTTGGACCTGAAGGCGAGAAAATTTGGATGTCGACCTTCCACTCGATGTGTGTACGAATTTTGCGTAGAGATATTGACAGAATTGGATATGATCGTAATTTTTCTATACTCGATTCCAGTGACCAGCTTTCTGTGATCAAGCAAGTTTTAAAAGCGTTGAATCTTGATCCTAAGAAATGGGATCCGCGTGCGATGCTTGGAGCGATTAGCAATGCTAAAAATGAGCTGCTCACACCAGAAGATTATGTCCGTGATGCAGCGAGTATACATGAGGAACAGATTGCAGAAGTGTACAAGGGATATCAGAAGAAGCTAAGGAAGAATCAATCACTCGATTTTGATGATTTAATTATGCAGACATTGACACTGTTTGAACGTCTTCCTGAAGTACTCGAATATTACCAGCGCCGTTTTCAGTACATTCATGTCGATGAGTATCAGGATACAAACCATGCTCAGTACCAGCTGGTCAGTTATTTGGCGAGCCGTTATCAGAATCTATGTGTGGTTGGCGACTCGGATCAATCGATTTATGGCTGGCGTGGAGCCGATATTAAAAACATTCTTTCCTTCGAAAAAGATTACCCTACCGCACGAACAATTATGCTTGAACAAAACTATCGTTCAACCGAATTGATTTTAAATGCGGCAAACAAAGTGATCGGCAACAACAGCGGTCGTAAAGCGAAGAATCTTTGGACAGACAATACCGGCGGGAATAAAATTCAATACCATGAAGCCGGGACAGAGAGGGAAGAAGGGTTATTTGTAACAGATCATATTGAGGACATGATTCGCAGTGGACGTTTTCAATACAAAGATGTCGCAATTCTGTATCGTACAAATGCCCAGTCCCGTACGATTGAGGAAACGTTTGTAAAAGCAGGGGTTCCTTATCAAATGATCGGTGGAACAAAGTTCTATGATCGTAAGGAAATCAAGGACTTGCTTGCTTATTTGCGTTTGATTGCCAATCCGAATGATGATCTAAGCTACCAGCGTGTCGTCAATGAACCGAAGCGTGGTGTCGGGAAGACGAGTCTTGATAAACTGCAGGCTTATGCAACTGATCATGATATTTCTCTTTTTGAAGCATCGGCAGAAATTGATTTTGTAGGTGTAAGTGCGAAAGCGGCGAAATCGATCATGAACTTCTATACCATGATTAAAAACTGGGCTCAGCAGCAAGAGTTTCTATCAGCGACAGATATGGTGGCGGAAGTGATTGAAAGAACAGGCTATGAAGAGATGCTTCGCAATGAAAAAAGTCTCGAAGCGCAAAGTCGTTTAGAGAATATCGAAGAATTCAAATCAGTAACGAAGAATTTTGAGGAAAATAGTGAAGATAAAACGCTTGTCGCTTTTCTGACAGACCTTGCTTTGATTGCTGATATCGACCAAATGAATGAAGATCCGACGAGTGATGATACCGTAACCTTAATGACCCTTCACTCTGCAAAAGGGCTTGAATTCCCTGTCGTATTTCTAATCGGGATGGAGGAGAACGTCTTTCCGCATAGCCGCTCGCTCATGGATGATGAGGAAATGGAAGAAGAACGCCGTCTTGCCTACGTAGGAATTACCCGGGCTGAACGTCAGTTGTTTATGAGCCATGCGAAAATGCGCACACTATATGGACGGACCAATATGAATCCGATCAGCCGTTTTATCAACGAAATTCCCGAAGAATTCGTCGAAGGGAAAGACGAGCAAGAGGAACTGCCATTTTTTAATAAGAAACGCGAAACAACACCTATTCCATCTCAAGCCCAGAAACAACCGACGAAACGTGCCCCGAAAAAGATCGACAAGGGCTCTTCAGGTGGGGAGAAAATTTCCTGGCAGCCAGGGGACAAAGCTAAGCATAAAAAATGGGGCGAGGGTACAGTTGTTAAAGTTCAAGGGGAAGGTGACGGTATGGAGCTTGATATTGCTTTCCCTGCTCCAACAGGAATTAAACGCTTGCTTGCCCGATTCGCACCGATAACGAAAGCGTAAGGATGTGTAGTGACAATGAGTCCAAACGATGCACAAGAAGTCATTGAAGATCTTCGCCAAAAGCTTGATCAATATAATTATGAATATCACACTCTAGATAAGCCGACTGTTTCAGATTATGAATATGACCAAAAAATGAGGGAGCTGCTTGACTTGGAGTCACAGTTTCCGGAGCTTGTCACAGCGGATTCCCCGACGCAACGAGTAGGGGACGAGCCTCTCGATGCTTTTCAAAAGGTCCAGCACAATGTGGCTATGCTCAGCCTGGGCAATGCTTTTGACGAGCAAGAGCTTCGTGACTTTGATCGTCGTGTCCGTGAGGGAACAGGGGAAGAGGTCACTTATGTTTGCGAATTGAAAATTGACGGTCTTGCAGTTTCCCTACGTTATGAAGATGGAGTTCTGGTGCAGGGGGCAACACGTGGTGACGGGACAACAGGTGAAGATATTACCAAGAATTTGCGTACGATACGCAGCATCCCGCTTCGTTTACGAAAGCCTGAAACCATTGAAGTCCGTGGAGAAGCTTTTATGCCAAAGAAATCTTTTCTTGCTTTGAATGAGGCGCGCGAAAGTAATGGGGATGAACCATTTGCCAATCCGAGAAATGCCGCAGCAGGCTCACTAAGACAGCTTGACCCTAAAATTGCCGCTAAACGCAATTTAGACATTTTTCTGTATGGAGTGGGAGAATGGCGGGACGAACCAACGCGTGCCCATAGTGAACGTTTACATGAATTAAAGAATCTTGGCTTAAAAACAAACCCAGAGTGGAAAAAGTGTAACCATATTGATGAAGTAATCGACTATGTTCATAGCTGGGTTGAAAGAAGACCGGATTTAGATTATGAAATCGATGGAATCGTTATTAAAGTGGATCGCTTGGATCAGCAACAGGCACTTGGCTTTACAGCGAAAAGTCCACGCTGGGCAACAGCCTATAAATTCCCGGCAGAAGAGGCGGTTACAAAACTTAATAAAATTGAATTAAGTGTAGGGCGAACGGGAGTAGTCACACCAACGGCTATCCTTGACCCCGTCAAAGTTGCCGGAACAACTGTGCAGCGAGCTTCTTTACACAATGAGGACCTCATTCGTGAGAAAGATATTCGGATTGGTGATACCGTGGTGATTAAAAAAGCTGGCGATATTATTCCGGAAGTCGTCCGCGTCTTGACAGATCAGCGTTCGGGTGAGGAAGAACCGTATCATATGCCGGAACATTGCCCGGCATGTGAGAGTAAGCTGGTCCGGCTTGATGAAGAGGTGGCGTTAAGATGTATCAACCCTAATTGTAATGCGCAACTTCGAGAGGGTTTGATTCATTTTGTATCAAGAAATGCGATGGACATCGAAGGATTAGGGGAAAAAGTAATTGCCCAACTTTTTGAGGAGCGGCTGATCGAAACCATCGCCGATCTCTATAAGTTAGAAAAAGAAGAGCTGCTTAAACTCGAACGAATGGGCGAAAAATCGGTGCAAAACCTGTTGAAAGCCATTGAAGATTCAAAAGAAAATTCATTAGAACGGCTGTTATTTGGTTTAGGGATACGTTATGTCGGAACGAAAGCAGCTAATACCCTTGCCCAAGAATTCGAAACGATGGAGCAGCTCATGAATGCTAGTGAAGAAGCCCTCGTGCAAGTTCCAGAAATCGGCGAAAAAATGGCTGACTCTGTAGCACGTTATTTTGCCAAACCTCAGGTCATCCAGTTAATGGAAGAACTGAACCGGCTGGGGTTAAATATGGAGTATAAGGGACCAAGAAAGAATGATGGACCAGAGGATTCACCGTTTAAGGGGAAAACGGTTGTGCTCACGGGGAAGATGGAGAACTATACCCGTTCTGAAGCAAAGAATATTGTTCAAAACCTTGGCGGTAACGTGACCAACAGCATCAGTAAAAACACAGATCTATTAATCGCCGGTGAGGATGCGGGCTCAAAATATGAAAAAGCTGAGAAGCTCGGTGTTGAGACCTGGACTGAAGACGAATTTACGAAATCTTTAACATAATAATGCACGTTCAAAAATGCGCTGATTAGAGGAGGGTTCTTCATTTGGTGACTTTTTGAACAACCTCTAATAGGGAGTGGAGTAAATGAGGAAGCTGCATGCACTATTACTTAGTAGCTTGCTTCTTGTAAGCGCGTGTACACCGGTTTATGATAATACGGATGAAGTCGTTAGAGAAACAAAAGATGAAAGCAATAATCAGTCAGCCATTATACCGAACTATAGTTTATCTGATGATACGTATCGGATGATTTTGACGGAAGATAGTGCAAAGGTTTCTGCAGCACCTGGTGTAACAACAAACCAAATGGATAATCGTTTAGACATAGCAGCATTTGAAAAAGGCTTACGCCGTCATTCCAAGGAATACTATAATCCAGATGATTATTATTTCCAGCCTGGACAGACATTGACAGATGCTGATCTGTTAAGCTGGCTTTCTCGTTATGAAGCGCCAAATAAAGAGAAAGAGGATCCAGGCAACCCTAATGGCCTGAACCCCGAATTAAATGAAGACGGGGCTTCAGAAAAGGATTTCCGTAATAATCCGCGCTATATCTCAAACATTATTGAACAAGATTATCTCGTTCGAAAAAAAGACAACGTCGTCGAAGTCGCGGGTGTCACGATCGGAATTTCTATGAGAACGGTCTATAACTTTACTGTAGACGGTCGGGAATACTCAGAAAACTTATCGACTGATCAATTAGTAGCAAAAGGAAAGGAATATGCTAACACCATTTTAGAGCGGCTCCGTGACAAAAAAGAACTGCAAGGAGTCCCGATTGTTTTTGCTATATTTGAAGAGGAACGAAATAACGCGAAATCACCGGGGAACTTCTTAAGCAAAACCTACGTAGAAGCCTCTGAGAATAAGGTGAGTGATTGGAAAGGAATTAATGAAGATTACGTTCTCTTTCCTTCAGAAGAAGCAGAAGAGGAGCACTTCGATGATTCGAAGTTGTTCTCTGATTTTCGAGTGCAGGTCTCGGATTATTTCCCGGATTTTGTAGGGATGATTGCAAACGGATTTTATATTGATGAAGAACTGAAAAGGGTTAAGATTGATATTCCGATCCAATTCCGATCACAATCTGAGGTTGTAGGATTCACTCAGTATGTATATAGTCTGGTGATGGAAATGTTCGAGGACCATTACGCTATACAAGTGAGAATTAACAGTATGGACCAGCAAGAAAGTTTGATTGTTAAAGAGCCAGGTGAGAAAGAGCCTTTTGTCTATATTTATGATTAAACCGTGCCGCGATGTTATGACAAACATCGCGGTTTTTGTTTCGTAAAATGGAAATATGCAATAAAGTGGTTCTTTCGTGCAATTATTCTTTAAAATGTGAAATAAAACGGTTTTATGTGCAATGAAGCTTTACTTCGTGCAATTATGCCTTGTTTTTGCAGAATTATTTTATTCCATTTATCAAACCCTAAGTCATGAGCAAGCGTGTTGACCTAAAAATGGTTGTTTCCCAAGTGAAAGGGTTTGATGTAAATGGGAAGTTACGATAGAATAACTTGTGGAAACGCTTTAATGTGGTAATTTTCTCATGATTTTACAGCGTCTACCCCATTACATTCAGGAGGTTGTTTAGCATGGTCGTACCTTACAAACATGAACCATTTACTGACTTTAGCGTAGAAGCTAATCGTAAAGCACTAGAAGCCGAGATTAAGAATATCGAGGCTGATCTAGGTAAGGAGTATCCATTAATTATTGGCGGAGAGCGGATTATGACGGACAACAAGATTGAAGTTGTCAATCCGGCTAATAAGAAAGAGGTTATTGGTTATGTTGCAAAGGCGAATCAAGAACTCGCTGAAAAGGCTCATAAAGTTGCCGATGAAACGTTTGATTGGTGGCGCAAGACGAAAGCACAGTTCCGTGCCGATATTTTGTTTCGTGCAGCAGCTATAATTCGTCGGCGTAAGCATGAGTTTACTGCACATCTTGTAAAAGAGGGCGGAAAGCCATGGAAAGAAGCTGATGCTGACACAGCAGAAGCGATCGACTTTATGGAGTATTATGGACGCCAAATGCTTGAAATTGATAAAGGGGCTGAAGTGAACTCCCGTCCTATTGAGAACAACCGTTTCCACTATATCCCTCTCGGTGTCGGGGTTGTAATTTCCCCATGGAACTTCCTGTTCGCTATTATGGCAGGAACAACCGTTGCTTCTATGGTTTCTGGGAACACGGTATTACTTAAACCAGCAAGCTCAACCCCAGTCATTGCTTATAAAATGATGGAAGTGCTTGAAGAAGCAGGGCTTCCAGCTGGTGTTATTAACTATATTCCTGGAAGCGGGAAAGAGGTTGGGGATTATCTTGTTGATCATCCGCGCACTCGTTTTGTCAGCTTCACAGGCTCACGCGACGTTGGGACACGCATTTTTGAACGAGCAGCTAAAGTACAGCCAGGTCAAAAATGGCTGAAGCGCACAATTATCGAAATGGGTGGAAAAGATACCATCGTCGTAGATAAAGACTCTGATCTTGAATTGGCAGCGGATGCGATTACCTATTCCGCCTTTGGATTCTCGGGACAGAAATGTTCGGCATGTTCCCGTGTTGTCGCTCACGAAGAAATATATGATGAGTTGCTTGATAAAGTAGTGACGAAAACAAAAGAATCCGTATCATATGGTGATCCAGGCCAACACGACACGTATATGGGACCGGTAATCGACCAGGCTGCCTATGATAAAATCTTAAGCTATATTAAAATTGGAAAAGACGAAGGGAAGCTGATGGCAGGAGGAAAAGGCAATGACAGTAAAGGATGGTTTATCGAGCCGACTGTATTTGCTGACTTGGAACCAGATGCCCGCCTCATGCAAGAGGAGATCTTCGGCCCTGTTGTTGGTTTTACAAAAGCAAAATCCTTTGACGAGGCGATCGAAATTGCCAATAACACCGATTATGGATTAACAGGTGCAGTGATTACAAACAACCGCGCTCATATTGAAAAAGCACGAGAAGATTTTCAGGTTGGTAACCTGTACTTTAACCGGGGATGTACAGCTGCGATCGTTGGCTACCATCCATTCGGCGGGTTCAATATGTCAGGTACAGACTCTAAAGCTGGCGGGCCAGACTATTTGATTCACCACATGCAAGGAAAAACGACTTCAGAGATGCTTTAAACATGTACACAAAAAAATCTCTTTCTGTCTAATGAACAGAAAGAGATTTTTTAAATATGAATAGGACATAATAAGTAGGTCAAACGATTTGAAGTACATTGGAAAATACAAAGAGCATAACTTTTTTTTATGAAATTTTATGAATAGATATCATCTATATAGTAAATTTTTTTGTATATATGTACTCAGGTTGTATATTTATACATTTTAAAGTTTTTATAACAATTTTTGAAATGTTCGAACAAATATACTATGATATAGTGGTACCTGTGTTTGGCTTTTTCCACTTCTATGCTATTAACACAGGCATTCTGAATTATATAAAAATTGCATAGAAGTGTATAATAAAAATTGGAGGTGACATTCATGTTTGAACTAGCTACTGCAGCAGGGCAATTTTCACTTTCAGGGGCAACATGGTTTTGGTTGTTTGTACCAATGCCGCTATTAATCGTACTATCCATTATTACACTATTTACCGGAAGGAGCGAATAACAAAACATGGGTATAGCAACGTTAATTACCTTTATCGTTTATTTGATTGGTATGCTTCTAATTGGATTTGCCGCATATCGACTAACAAGCAATTTATCTGATTATGTATTAGGTGGTCGTCGTTTAGGACCTGGGGTGGCCGCATTAAGTGCCGGAGCTTCCGATATGAGTGGTTGGCTTATATTAGGTTTACCTGGTGCTATTTATGCATCTGGGCTAGGTGAAGCTTGGATCGGTGTAGGCCTTTCCATTGGTGCATACTTAAACTGGCAGTTTGTGGCACGTCCTCTACGTGTTTATACGGAGGTAGCGAAAGATTCCATTACGGTTCCCGATTTCCTTGAGAATCGTTTCCACGATAACTCCCATATCTTACGTGTTATTTCTGCATTTGTAATCCTTGTATTCTTCACATTCTATACCTCATCTGGAATGGTCGCTGGGGCGAAGCTGTTTGAGGCTGCATTTGAGTTAAGTTATACGCAGGCTTTATGGATTGGTGCAATCGTAACGATTTCTTATACTTTCTTGGGCGGTTTCCTTGCCGTAAGTTGGACGGACTTTGTTCAAGGTATTCTTATGTTTTTAGCCTTGATTGCTGTCCCAATCGTAGCGGTATCTGAACTAGGCGGATGGAATGCTGCAATCGATGCTGTTGGACAAATTGATCCAGCTCACTTGAACATGGTTCAAGGGGTGGGTGCCATGGCCATTATCTCCTCTTTAGCGTGGGGATTAGGTTATTTTGGTCAACCACATATCCTTGTTCGTTTTATGGCCCTGCGTTCTCCGAAAGATGTTCCGAAGGCCCGTTTGATTGGTACAGGTTGGATGGTTATCGGCATGTATGGCGCTATCTTAACAGGTCTATTTGGACTAGCTTTTGTAGCTACACAAGATGTAAGCGGGCTTGAGAGCTTTGGTGTTGAATTAATGAATGAGGGCGGCGTTCAAATGCTGGCTGACTCTGAGAAGATTTTCATTACATTCTCTCAACTTCTTTTCCACCCGGTTATTGCAGGTATTCTACTAGCAGCGATTCTTTCTGCTATCATGAGTACAATTGATTCACAGTTGCTTGTGTCATCTTCTGCACTTGCAGAGGACTTCTACAAAGCGATTTTCCGTAAAAATGCTTCGGAGCGTGAACTTGTATGGATTGGTCGTGTAGCCGTAGCAGCAATTGCCCTTATAGCCGTTTTAATTGCCGGGAATCCGGACAGTTCTGTATTAACGCTGGTCTCCTATGCATGGGCTGGATTCGGTGCCGCATTTGGTCCGACTATCCTTTTATCCCTATTCTGGAAAAACTTTACGAGAAACGGTGCCCTAGCTGGTATGATCGTTGGTGCCGTAACAGTTATTGTATGGGGGGATTTCTTAAGTGGTGGTATTTTTGACCTTTACGAAATGGTTCCAGGTTTCTTATTGAACTTTATTGTAGCGATTGTTGTTAGTATGATGGGTACACCACCTAAAGAAGTGGTAGAAGAATTTGAAGCAGCGAAACAACGTTAAACAATCATTAAGATAGAACTCCTGACTTTGTTAGGAGTTCCTTTTTTTATGTCTGAAAAAGGATATTTTTCATTGGTGTGAATAGGAACGTATACACCCACCTAATTCCAAAGACACCCCGCCTATTTTTGTGTTAAGATAGGGAAGGTGAAAACTGAACTGTTTGCTTATCCATCAAGTCTTTTGGTATGATCATATATTATGTAAGTTCGAATGGAGGTAACGAGATGTCCCGTATTAGTAAAGAAGAAGTCAAGCACGTGGCACACTTGGCACGTCTTTCGATTAATGAGGAAGAGGCCAATACATTTACGAAACAGCTCGACGATATTATTGCATATGCTGAGCAGTTAAATGAGCTCGATACAGAAGGAGTGGAACCAACGACGCACGTCCTTAATCTGCAAAACGTGATGCGTAAAGACGAACCACTGGAATGGATCAAAAAAGAAGACGCACTAAAAAATGCACCGGATCAGCAGGATGGTCAATTTAAAGTACCATCGATTTTGGAATAGGAGGGAAGCATAATTATGGCTTTATTTGACTATACCTTACGTGAGCTTCAAGAGAAGCTACATAACAAAGAAATTACCGTAACCGATCTTGTAGATGAATCCTACCAGCGAATTGAGGAAGTCGATGAGCAAGTGAAGGCTTTCCTTACCTTGAATAAAGAAGAGGCACTTCATCAGGCAGCAGAGCTTGATGCTAAACGCGGTAATGATACGGCGAAGCTATTTGGCCTGCCAATTGGTGTGAAAGATAATATCGTTACTAAAGGCTTGCGTACCACAGCAGCGAGTCAACTGCTCCGTAATCTTGAGGATCCACTCTATGATGCAACAGTTGTCCAAAAGATAAATGAAGCGAAGTCCGTTACAATTGGAAAGTTAAACATGGACGAGTTTGCTATGGGCTCTTCTAATGAGAACTCAAGCTTCACAGCAACACGCAACCCTTGGAATATCGATTACGTACCAGGTGGTTCGAGTGGCGGATCAGCCGCAGCCGTTGCAGCAGGGGAAGTGCCTTTCTCATTAGGTTCAGATACAGGCGGTTCAATTCGCCAGCCGGCAGCTTTCTGCGGCGTTGTCGGATTGAAGCCTACGTATGGCCGTGTATCCCGTTTCGGTTTAATCGCTTTTGCTTCTTCACTCGACCAGATCGGGCCGATTACCCGTACAGTTGAAGACAATGCCTTTTTGCTGGAAACCATCGCTGGACATGACAAGATGGACTCTACTTCTGCTAATGTAGAGGTTCCTAGCTATACGGAAGCTCTGACTGGTGATGTCAAAGGCTTGAAAATTGCTGTTCCTAAAGAGTACCTTGGTGAAGGGGTTACTCCCGAAGTCAAAGAAGCGGTACAAGCTGCGCTTAAGAAGTATGAAGAATTAGGTGCGACATGGGAAGAAGTCTCCTTGCCACACTCGAAGTATGCGGTGTCGACGTACTATCTTATTTCTTCATCTGAGGCTTCTGCTAATTTAGCTCGTTTTGACGGTGTACGTTATGGTGTAAGAAGCGACAATGCCGAGACGATGCTGGATATGTTTAAAAATTCACGCTCAGAAGGATTTGGCAATGAAGTAAAGCGCCGGATTATGCTTGGAACCTTTGCCCTAAGCTCTGGCTATTATGATGCTTACTACAAGAAGGCGCAGCAAGTTCGTACACTGATTAAAAACGATTTTGACAAAGTGCTTGAGAAATATGACGTCATTATTGGACCGACAACACCAACACCAGCTTTTAAAGTTGGCGAAAAAATCGATGATCCATTAACGATGTATGCCAACGATATTCTAACGATTCCAGTCAACCTTGCTGGAGTACCTGGTATTTCTGTGCCATGCGGCTTATCTCCAGATGGATTGCCGATCGGTCTGCAAATCATTGGCCAGCATTTTGACGAAAGCACAGTTTATCGTACGGCACATGCCTTCGAACAGGCGACAGACTTCCATAAACAACGCCCGTCCCTTGGAGGTGCACACTCATGAATTTCGAAACGATCATTGGACTAGAGGTCCATGTTGAACTAAAAACAGACTCCAAAATTTTCAGTCCATCCTCCAACATGTTTGGAGATGAGCCAAACTCGAACGTCAATCCGATTGACCTAGGCTATCCTGGTGTTCTTCCTGTGTTAAATGAAGAAGCCGTGAATTTTGCGATGAAAGCAGCGATGGCACTTAATTGTGAGATTGCAACAGATACGAAGTTTGACCGTAAGAACTACTTTTACCCAGATAACCCGAAAGCTTATCAGATTTCTCAATTTGACCAGCCAATTGGTGAAAATGGCTACATCGATATTGAAGTCGATGGCGTCAAGAAGCGGATTGGAATTACACGTCTGCACATGGAAGAAGATGCCGGTAAATTGACACACAGCGAGGACGGCTATTCTCTTGTTGACTATAACCGTCAAGGAACACCGCTCGTTGAGATCGTCTCCGAGCCAGATATTCGCTCCCCGAAAGAAGCGTATGCGTACCTTGAAGCGTTGAAGAATATCATTCAATATACAGGCGTGTCAGACTGTAAGATGGAAGAGGGTTCACTGCGTTGTGACGCCAACCTTTCCTTACGTCCGATTGGGCAAGAAGAGTTTGGTACGAAGACGGAACTTAAGAACTTGAATTCATTCTCCTTTGTACAAAAAGGCCTCGAGTTCGAAGAGAAGCGTCAGGAAAAAGTTCTACTTACCGGCGGAGAGATTTTACAAGAAACACGACGTTATGATGAACAAACGAAAGAAACGATTCTCATGCGCGTGAAAGAAGGGTCCGACGATTATCGCTATTTCCCTGAACCGGACCTTGTGCCATTGCATATTGATGAAGCCTGGAAGAAGCGAATCTTTGAGCAAATTCCTGAATTGCCTGATGCACGGAAGAAGCGTTACATTGAAGAACTAGAGCTTCCTGCGTATGATGCGATGGTTCTGACGAATAACAAGGAAATGTCGGATTTCTTCGAAGAAACGATTGCAAGTGACGGAGACATTAAACAAGCGTCCAACTGGCTGATGGGTGAAGTTTCAGCTCACATGAATAAGCAGCAAAAAGAATTCAGTGATTTGGCTCTTACACCACAATCACTCGCTAAGCTGACGAAACTGATTGAAGATGGAACGATTTCCTCTAAAATTGCTAAGAAGGTCTTCAGCGAGCTTGTTGAAAAGGGCGGAGACCCAGAGAAAATCGTCAAAGATAAAGGACTCGTCCAAATTTCTGACGAAGGCCAGCTGCGAGAAATTATCACTAAGATTCTCGATGGCAACCAACAATCGATCGAAGATTATAAAAATGGGAAAGACAAAGCACTTGGTTTCCTTGTCGGACAGGTGATGAAGGAAACGAAAGGGCAGGCTAACCCGCCGATGGTTAATAAAATTATCCTTGAAGAAATGGAAAAACGCTAGGAGCCCCTGGCAAAAGCACGCACTAACCTGCGTGCTTTTGTATGGTGATGATGAGGTTCAGCCCCAGACACTCGGGATGGCGTCCTTCAGGGTTGCTCGGTGTTTTAACAGGACGTTTTCATTTTAGTCGAACTTCCTCTAATCGTGTCTACGGGGCTCGCGCTATTCCTAAGAAAAAGTGCTTGCAAATTCTTGAAAAAAAGCTATGATGTAATTTGGAGCATACCTGGATGAAGGAGGGCTTACTATGCAACGTGCCCGAATAATATACAATCCGACATCAGGAAGAGAAGTGATCAGGAAAGTCCTTCCTGACATCCTGCAACGTTTCGAGCAAACTGGCTATGAAACCTCTACACACGCAACAACATGTGCCGGAGATGCAACAAAAGCAGCGCAAATCGCTGTTGACAGAAAGTTTGATGTCGTGGTTGCAGCAGGTGGGGACGGAACGATCAACGAAGTCATTAATGGCGTAGCTGAACAGCCATTCAGACCGAAACTTGGCATTATTCCAGTCGGAACAACAAACGATTTCGCGCGCGCACTTTACGTTCCGCGCAATATTCATAAAGCAGTCGATGTGATTTTACAAGACTATTCAACACCACTTGATATCGGCCGCGTCAACGATCAATATTTCATGAACATCGCAGGCGGAGGGAAGATCACCGAGCTTTCCTACGAAGTCCCTAGTAAACTCAAGACTATGCTTGGACAACTTGCCTATTATTTAAAAGGGATCGAAATGCTGCCATCTGTTAGACCTACTTATGTTGAAATGGAATACGATGGTAAGCTGTATAAAGGCGATATTATGCTGTTTCTCGTGTCGAACACCAACTCTGTAGGTGGCCT